>CAUZBA010000135.1:0-7786 GCA_963577635.1 Phycisphaerae bacterium | reverse complement strand
CCGCATGACCATCTTCATGGGCCAGAGGATCCGGCATTGCGGATACTTCCCCAGTTGGAACATGCGGCTGTTCAAGCGCGGCATGGGCATCTACGAAGACCGCGAGGTGCACGAACACATCATCATCGATGAGCCAGTGGGCTACATCAAAGAGCCGATGCTGCACCATGACCGACGCGGCCTGGAACTCTACTTCGCCAAGCACAACCGGTACTCGACCCTCGAAGCGCGAGCCCGCTTCAACGCCCGAATGGGCGAGTCGCACCGGGAAAAAGCGCAGTTGGCACCGGACACGAAACGCCATCGCCGTCTCAAACGCATCGCGGAGCGCGTGCCGCTGCCGGGGCTTTGGCGGTTCCTGTACATGTTCCTGATCAGGCTGGGATTCCTCGACGGTCTGACCGGTTTCAAGTTCTGCTGGTTCATCGCGGTGTACGAATCGATGGTCGCGCTGAAGTTTCAGGAGCTTCGCCGACGTGTCACCACCAGCCGGTCCGAGCCGCAGTCGGTGCCCGTGTCGCAGTCGGCGCCGACCACCGGGCTGGCGATTCCGGAAGGGTACGACCCCCTGGTGCCGCAGAAGATCCGGTCGGCCATCGGCCAGAAGCGCGGACCTTTCAGGATCGCCGGCGAGTCCCGGATCATCGGGATGAGCGTGTACCACGGCGATGCCGCTGCGGCCGGACTGATCGACGGCCAGTTCATTACCGGTGTTGAAGAGGAGCGGTTCACGCGAATCAAGCACTGGGCGGGTTACCCGCGCAATGCGGTCGATCACTGCCTCCGCGAAATCGCGGGCGGCGACCTGCAAAACGTCAGCGCCCTAGCGGTGGCCCGGATGCCCCGGGCCCACTTCTGGCGGAAGGTCATGCTGACACTGGTGCACCCGCGGCTGGTGCCGCATGCGACCGAACGGATCCGCGCCATATCCAAGGTGAACACGCTGGAGCAGACGATCGCGCGCACCTGCGGGGTGAGCCTGAACCGCATTCCCCAGCTCTACCGTGTCGAGCACCACATGTCCCACCTAGCCTCCTCGTTCTTCTGCAGCCCGTTCGAGGAAGCCATGTGCCTCACGGTCGACGGTTTCGGCGACTTCACCTCCACGATGCGGGCCATCGGACGAGGCAACGGGATCGAGGTGATCGACCGGATTTTCTACCCCCATTCTCTCGGCGTCTTCTACACGGCCATCACCCAATACCTCGGATTTCCGAACTACGGCGACGAATACAAGATGATGGGCCTTGCCGCTTACGGCGAACCGGCCCTGGTCGACAAGCTGGCCCTGATCGTGCCCCCCGCAGGCGACGGGCAGTTTCGACTCAACCAGAAGTACTTTCGCCTGCTGCGCAAGGGCGTGGACATGACCTGGGAGGAAGGCGAACCGTACATCGGGCCGATCCTCACCGGCGCCATCTCGACGCTTCTCGGGCACCCGCCGCGCCGGCCGGATCAGGAACTGACGCAGTTCTACAAGGACGTCGCGGCATCGGCCCAGGCTCTTTACGAACAGCGCTATTTCGCCCTGGTCAGATCGCTGCAGCGGATTACTGGTCTGAAAAAAATCGCCGTCGCCGGCGGTTGTGCCCTGAACTCACTGGCCAACGGAAAGCTTTTCGACAATACGGACATTGACGACGTGTTCATCCAGCCCGCCGCGGGCGACGCGGGCACGGCGCTCGGCGCCGCGCTCTATGTCTACCACGGCATCATGGGCCATCCGCGCGAGTTCGTCATGGAGCATTCGTGCTGGGGCCCCCGGTTCGATAACCATGACGTACGGGCCGCGATCGCGTCGGGGATCAGCGAGTCGGGCGGGCGGGACGGCACTTACGGACCCTTCGTGATCGAAACGGTCAACGACGAAGCCGCGCTGTGCGACTCGGTCGCCGAATCGCTCGACCGTGGCGAAGTGGTCGGGTGGTACCAGAGCCGTTCGGAGTGGGGCCCCCGGGCTCTGGGCAACCGCTCCATCCTCGCGGACCCGCGCCGCGGCGACATGCGCGAAGTGCTCAACGTCAAGATCAAGCGGCGCGAGTCGTTTCGGCCTTTCGCCCCCTCCATTCTTCAGGAGCGGGTGGCGGACTGGTTCACGATCACTTATCCCGACCCATTCATGCTCAAGGTCTACCCCGTGAAGCCGGAAAAGCGAGCGGAGATCCCCGCGGTGACCCACGTCGACGGGACGGGGCGGCTGCAAACCGTGACTGAACGGTCGAACCCGCGCTACTACAAGCTGATCAGTGCGTTCGAACGCAAGACCGGCGTCCCCATCCTGTTGAACACTTCATTCAACGAGAACGAACCCATCGTCAACACGCCACTTGAAGCACTCGATTGCTTCCTACGCACGAACATGGATCGAATCGTGATGGAGAATGTGGTGATTTCCAGGAATCGTAATTCGAATTGATCAATAGTACGTGGTGTAACCGCGCAGGGGCAGCTGCATCGTCTCCAGTTGACCGGGGCCCAAGCTGCTGGCCTGGTTGGTCGGATTTCTGCCCGGCCCGGTAGAACCCGAACCGCCATACGTCTTGCGCTTCATGTTCTTAGCGTGACCGTCGGTAAAGGCGATGCTGATGTTCATCGGATCACTATCGCTGTGCCACCGGTGCCGGTTGGCAATGAAGATGAGACCGGTCAACTTGTGAAATTTGTTCGGACTGAGGCCCATCAGGTCGGCGATGATAAGCTTCTTGGACGGCGAACCGATTTCCACGGCGCGGTGCCCCTCGATGAGCGTAAAGGCTCGCCGCCTAGTCGTTCTCATGGGACGGCTCCTTTAGGTTTGGAAACCTATCCTCAGGGTCAGAACGCGATTTCGTCGGTTGGCGGCGATGGGCCCGAAAACGGCACGACACTGCCACGCTGTGGGGGATCGATAAAAGTTATCGATGATTGATAAGGAACTTTAGGCGCGCGGGCAGGTAACGTCCACCCATCGTCCCGGATACTGTCCCTATTGCATCGGAATGGCTTCGTGCCTCCGTTAGTGCGTTGGCATCCGCCCGCACGAATCCGAATTCGGCGAATCCCCTCAATCCATCATCGCGCGCTCTTTGATCACCCGCGCGGGATTTCCCGCGGCGACCACTCCCGGCGGGACGTCCTTGACCACGACGGCCCGAGCCCCAATCACGCTGTTGCGGCCGATCGTGACGCCGGGCCCGATGAAGGCGCCGGCGCCGATCCACACGCCGCTTTCGATGGTGATCGGTGGACGCAGGAGCGGCAGATCGGGGCGCGTGTAGTCGTGGGTGCCGGCGCACAGATACGCGTCCTGAGAAATCACGACGTGTTCACCGATTCGGATCGGACCGAGGTTGTAAATCGTGACACCGTCGGAAATGATGCTCCATCGCCCGATCGAAAAAAGCCAGGGATGAAAGATGCGGGTGGATCCGCGCACGCCGCTGGGGCGCGCCATCTCCGCGCCGAATCGGCAGAGCCAGAAACGTCGCCAACCGTAGGCCCGAGGGGGGCTGAAGCGGATCAGCGATCGCCATACGCACTGCCAGAGCAGGCGACGTGCGTATTCACCGGCCGTGTAGCCGTAACCGGCGGTCCTGTCACCATGTTGAAAGACAGGATCAATAGTAGGTGGTGTAGTTGCGGAAGGGCAGCTGCATCGTGTTGATCTGGCTCGTGGACAACGTGCTGGCCGAGTTGATCGGATTTCTGTTAATCCCGGTAGAACCCGAACCGCCGGAGGTCTTGCGCTTCATGTTCTTCGCGTGGCCGTCGGCGAAGGCGATGCTGATGTTCATCGGATCACTGTCGCTGTGCCACCGGTGCCGGTTGGCAATGGAGACGTTGCCGGTCAACTTGTGAAAGTTGCTCGGACTGAGGGCCATCATGTCAGCGACGATAAGCTTCTTGGCCGGCGAACCGATTTCCACGGCGCGGTGTCCCTCGATGGCCCAAACGCCGTCCCATGCGGTCTTTCCCCCCGTTGCCACGGTGCTATTCGTTCGATCCCAATAGACGTACGAGGAACCCCAGCCATCGAAGGCCGACGCCACGTCATTGGCAGGTGACAAGGAACTGCCCGCATCCAGGGGGCACTCGGCCAGATCGGTCACGCCGTCGATGAACTTGTTGACCAGGCGATCCTCCGGATCGGTGTCGGCTGGTGTCGTTCCGTCAGACGTCAAAGCCGTCCAGGTGGATTTGCCCTTCTTCCCTACGAGGTTCATCCACGCCGACGCCGCCGCAGTGCCACTGCCGGGGCCGCCTCCGTCGTAAGCGTCGGTGTGGGGGTACGTGTCCTTCCATACGTTAATGTAAAATTGAACGCCCATGTTGATCGCCTTGGCGTTCTTCGTGCAGGTGAGGATACGCCCCGACTTGATCGCGGCGCCCAATGCGGGTACCAGAATCCCGATGAGCAGGGCGATGACCGAGATGACCACCAGCAACTCAATGAGCGTAAAGGCTTGTCGTCTGGCCGTTCTCATGGGATGGCTCCTGTAGGTGGCGACGCCGGGGCTCGGCATCAGGCCGCGATTTCGTCCGCGATTTCGTTGTGTGGCACAGATCGGCCAGCT
Source organism: Phycisphaerae bacterium (assembly GCA_963577635.1). Lineage (GTDB taxonomy): Bacteria > Planctomycetota > Phycisphaerae > Phycisphaerales > Phycisphaeraceae > CAUZBA01. The sequence continues at coordinate 3,233 of CAUZBA010000135.1, read as the reverse complement.
GGCGGCCGTGTCGTTGGGTTTAATCGATAATATTATTAATCATTATTAATCGATCATCACATGAGATTCTACGGGCCGTGGCAGGCCAATGCAAGCGGTGCTATAAAGTTTATTGGAATCACGACTTCTGCGATAAAAATGGGTGCCAGCGCCCCGCGGAATCGGCCATCGGACCGCATCGCAAACCGCAGGGCGACGAACGGTTCGGCCCGCGTGGTCGATGCGCCCGGCGGACAATCCGCGAGCCGTTGACGGCTGCGAGTGACCCCATTCTTTGTTTGATCGAATCGAACGGCCGACGATAGCATTGAGGCTCAGGGCGAATTCTTCCCGCACGGAGACCGGTCATCGTCATCATTGCCTACGCCGCGATCCTTCTCGTGATCGCCGCGGTCGCCACGTATCGCCCGGGCGTGGCCCTGTCGGCGCTATTTTGCAATTTCGCTCTGGAGCAGTGGGGTCAGTCTCAGGTGGAGTTCTTTTCTGATCACCCTGCACTGACCAACTATCTGACCGCGGGGGTCGTCGCCTGGGCGGTCTTGATGCAGCTAGTGCGATTCGGTGCCTGGTGGGTCCTGCGACAATACTCCACCGTCGGCTGGCTGACGCTGGCGCTGCTGGGCTACGCCGCGGTGTCGACACTCTGGTCGCTCGTAGACGACGCCAAAGAGGGGTATATCAACGCGCTGCCCTACATCATTACCTATACCCTGCTTTGCCCTCTCGTGGTCACACGAGCGAAAGACCTTCACGACGGGTTCGTTGCCACGCTCATCCTTGGGTCATTGCTGCTGGTGCTGCTGTTGACGACGTCCACCTGGGGTTACCGGCAGGTCATCATCTACTCGTTGGTTCGCGGCGGCACGGCGGGCGGCAACCCCCTGGCCATCGGGTCGATGGCAGGCTACGTCATTCTGCTGGCCGCACTGATGAACACGAGGCGTCTCAAGACCCTTTGGAACCTGATTCGATGGCCGCTCGTGCTGCTGGGCATGGTCCTGTGCGTCCTATCACAATCGCGCGGCCAGGTTTTCGGGGCCCTGATCGCGTTTGTCTGCGCCCTTCCGATCAGCCGGCGTCTCAAAGGCTCGCAGGGAATCGCCGGAGTGATGGTCGGTCTGGTGGTGATGTCCCTTTTCACTTTCTGGACCATCAGCGAGTTCGCCATCGCGGAACGATGGGAATACGGCGCCATGCGGGATTCGGTGGAGGGCGGACGGGTGAACAAGACATTCGAGGTCCTCGAATACTGGGGAAACAGTGGTCCCATGCGCTGGATTTTCGGCCTGGGCAATTCGGCGTCGTTCTCGACGGACGTGATCGGGTTCTACCCGCACAATCTACCGGGTGAGGTGCTCGGGGAGGAAGGGATTGTCGGTTTCTCGATCTACGTTGCCATCCTGGTCGCGCTTGTACGGGCTTTGCGCAGGCTGTGGTTTGCGGTGGCTCCGTACGACGACGCCCGGGGTCTTTTCGCGGTCTTATGCGCCCTGCTCATTTACGAGTTCATCCTGTCCAACAAGCAGGGATCGCTGCTGGGCAATCAGGAGTTCTTCGGCCTGACCATTATCGCAGGACAGCTGAGCGTCGCCGTGCAACGCCACGTGATGTCGACCAGACCCGCCGCGGGACGCGCGCTTCATCCCCTGACAACTTAGAGCGCATCGACCCACACAAACATCGTGGTCCGTGCCGGCACTTCGAGCGTAAGTGAAACCGCTCTAGAACCCGGCGAGTTGCCGACATGAATGAACCAGGAACCGATCACCCCCAAGGCGCAACTTCCACGCCGAGCCTCGGCGACAAAGCGACCCGCGGCATCGCCTGGATGGTGTCGCAGGCCGCCGTCAACAAAGTGGTCACGACGATCGGCCAGATGATCCTGGGCATGATCCTCGTTCCCGAGGATTACGGTCTTGTCGCCCTGACCTACATGTTCGGAACCGCGTCGGTGCTCATCCAGCAGGGTGGTCTGCATGAGGTGCTCATCAAGCGAAAGCGCCACTTCCACCGGTGGGCCAACTCCGCGTTCTGGATGTCGATGTGCCTGGGCGTTGTCGGCTGCGCCATCATGGTGGCGTTCGCGCCCGTTGCGGGCACGCTGTGCGACGACGACCGGTTGACCAGGTTGATGCTGATCATGGCGCTGTTCTTCCCCATCGACGCGTTTTGCACCGTGCCGCTTGCGTTGGCGCACGGCCGAATGCAATTTCGATTCATCGCCGCGGTGCAGCTGGGCCAGTCCGTGGTGGCCGTCTCGCTGAGCATCCTACTCGCGATGTTGGACTGGGGCCCGTTCGCCGCCATCGCGCCGCGACCCGTCGTGCCTCTGATTGGCGCGATCGCGTATTGGATCAAAGCGCCCGTGCCTCTTCGCCGAGGCCTTCAGTTCCGGCGCTGGCGCTACCTGGTCGGCGACAGTGCACTGGTCTTCGCCGCGAACTGTTGCGACATGGCCATCCTGTATCTCGGAACTCTCGCGCTGAGCGTCGCCTACAACAAGTCGGTCGTCGGCGACTATTTCTTCATGTTCAACCTGTCGCTCCAGACCATGGTCCTGATCTCGTTGCGCCTGCGCGGCGTGCTGTTCCCGGCGCTGAGCACTCTGGCGGACGATCCACAGCGGCAATCCCGCGCGTTCCTCCGCGCGCTGCGTCTGATTTCCTTCGTGGTCCTTCCCGCGTGCCTCCTTCAGGCGGCACTGAGCGATGCGGGCGTGCGCGCGATCTATGCCGGCCGCTGGTCGCACGCGATTCCCATGCTTCAGGTGCTCAGCATCGGAATGGCCATCCGGTCCGTCGGCTGGCCGGCGGTGTCGATGCTCCAGGCACAGGGGCGATTCGGTACCCGGCTGGTGCTCGTGATTATCTCGCTGGTGTCCCAGGCCATCCTCATCTGCCTGGGCCTGTGGTGGTTCGGGCCGATCGGCGTCGCCCTGGCCACGACCGTGAACTGGATCGTCATCGACCCGGTGAGCGTGTACGTGGCGGTCCGGCACACAGGCTACGGGTGGCGAGATGTTGCCCGTGCCTTGGGGCCGCCCGCCGCGCTGGGACTGCTCGTGGTCGGCCCTGCGGTACTGGTTGATATGGCCATCCCCGACATGGCCGGGCGAGACTGGTGGCGCGTGGCCCTCATCACGTCGGTTGCCGCGGCGCTCTACGTACCGATGTTCCGCACGCTGGCACCCGAGGCCTGGCAGGAAATGCGTCAAAGGCTCGTCGGGATGTTAG
>CAUZBA010000134.1:0-7810 GCA_963577635.1 Phycisphaerae bacterium | reverse complement strand
CACCGACGACCCGATCAACAACACCAGGCCCCGCGTCCAGGCAACTTCGTACGCCAGCGAGGCGAATCCCGCCGCCGCGTAACCGATCAGCAGCAATCTCAGGGAAAGACGACCGCCTGCGGGCGCGGGCGGTGGCGAAGTGACTCGATCCGGTTCCGGGCTCTCGGGCACGCGCGATTGCGTCGTGCCGCTGCGCCCCTCATCACGTGACGACCCGGCCGAGCGGCAATACATCACGAACGCCGTCAGCGCCACGACACCGCTCGAAACACAGGTCAGCCACAACGAGCGGCTGAGCCCGAGGTTGGGCAGCAGCACGAACCCCGAACCCATCACACCCAGGACCGCACCCAGCGTGTTGATCGCGTACAGCACCCCCACCGACCGGCCGATCGTCCCCGCAGATCGCGAAGCGGATGACACTCAGAAGATAAAAAGACTTGTGCACGTTCTGGTAGACCGCCTGATACAGCGGAACCGTCGCTTCGACCAGGTATGGAAAGACGAGGAAATAGAGGCCGACCGAAAACTCCAGCAGGGCGAAGACACGCAGCAGATCCCGCTGCCTGTCGGCCACGCGCCCTCCGAGAAAGCTGCCGAGGGCCCGCCCCCCCCCATGAAGGCCGTCAACACGGTGGTCACGGCGAACGTGGTGTTGCCCATGACTAGCCGCAGAAGCCGCATCGCCAGGATTTCGTAGGAAAGGCCGCACGCCCCGGCAAGGAAAAACGCGCAGACCATGACGACGCCCGGCCGTGCCGACGGGATCGATTCAGACTTCGACACTGATTCTCTGGAGGGCATGGAAAGTGAAATGGATCGGCGGTCAGGGCCAGACAAACAGCAGTGATTGCCCATTGTAGCGGGGGTCGTCATGACTGCGATAGAAGTGCGCGCCACAGAGGCCACAGAGAACACAGAGAGGAATCCCGGATAGATGATCATCCGAGAGTGATTCTCCCCCGGCAGAGTCGGGGGCTTCAGGAAAAGTTAGGCAGGTTCAAGATGCTTGCACCAAACTTCGCCTCAGGGGGGGGTGGCGTCGGTGGTGGTGGACGGTGATGTATTCCGTCGCTCGTTATTCACTCGCGACGGCGATCGCCGTCCCGGCTCACGCCCTCTGCGCTGCCTGTGTCGTCCGTGGCTGATTTTTCCTTGCCCAACAGCTCCCCGTCGGCTTCGAGCAGTGCCGCGATGGCCCGGGCCTTTTTCTCGATGACCTCGGGTTTCAGGTGGCAGATATCGATGAACGCGTCCGACCGAAGCGGCAGGGACTCGGCGAGCGGCAGGTAACGGACGTCGCTGCCCACGAAAGCCTTACGAAGCTCTTCGTTGTACAGGTCCACCATCCGGCTGTAGCTCTTGAAGGTGACGTATCCGGTGCGCCACGACAGCCGAAGATCGTGGTCGAGAAACGCCTTCCAGCATTCTGGCGCGCCGGTCACGTCGGGCTGCAGGAACGAACACACCGCGAACTTCACGCCCTGGCTTGTGAGCAGCGACTCGATCTGCTTCAGGTGCTTGATCGTGTAGTTGCGAATGTCGTCTCGTATCTGCTGCTCATCCGGAAGCAGAAAATCTTCGAACATGTAGGTGACGAAGCGAGACCGAGCCAGCAATCGCTTCACGGGCCCGAGCTCGTCCTTCCACTTCTTGACAAGCATGACGCACAGGTCGTTGGCGCCGTTGTACTCGACCACGATGTCGGGTTTCGCGTTCGTCATCAGGATGCGCACCTGATGGATGTAGTCTTCCGACAAACGTGCCGAAACGCCGGCATTCACCACCACGATGGGGCGTGACGAGTTTTCGTTGAGCATGCCTTCGAGAAACGCGGGGTAGGTCTCGCTGTTGGTTGGGCCGTTCACGGTGGTCGAGCCGCCAAGGCACGCGATCACCAGGGCGCCGCGCTTTCGAATGAATTCGGGTCCCCTCAAGTGAAAGCTGTTGATCGTGGTCGAATAGGTCTTGCCATCCACGTCGATGCGGACTGCGGCATGCGGCTTGTATAGCTTCCACGGATGCGCCCAGAGATCCTTGTGGAACGCTTCGGCGACCTTGCGAATCTCTCGATCCACCTGATGCTTCGCCAGGATCCCGTGCCCGCGGCGAAGCATCGCGACGGCCCACAGTTCGAGGGCACATGCAACGACCGCGGCCCACAAAAGGATGCAGGCCGACACCAGCAGCAGCTTTTTTCGCGCTCGAGGCTTCGAATTGGAAACGGCACTGGCGGACATTGTTCTCGCTTTGGCATCGACGGTCTTCTGCAGCGACCACGCCGCCATCATACCGGCGGCCGATCGTGCAGGCCGTACCGTTTCTATGGTCTGTGAACGGCGCGAACGATGGTTTGGGGTTGATTTCACACCGGTGGGCCGCGTGATCAAAGGTTGCCGGCACGGCTGCCGATAACGGCGTGAGACGGTTTCCGACAAGGGAGTGTTCTGCGTCATGATCTGGCCAAAACGTTCGTGCCCGCAATCGTTGATCTGGACCGAGCAGGCCCCCAGACTCGCACACTGGACGCGGCAGCACCTGATCAACCGCGACGATGTCTGGCAGGTCTACGTCCCGCCGCGCAAGCGTGTCAATGGTCAGGAAACTCGCACGCTGGTCGGGCAACTCACCAACAAATTGATTGCCGCGCACTACGCCGCGAACGATCCGGCACAGGTCATCGGCCTGGCCAGCAGCAGTGATTCGCGAACGGCGCGCTGGCTCGCCATCGAAGTTGAACGGCACGGCGAAGACGACCCGGTGACGCCCGGTGTCAATTTCCAGGCGGCTCTGCGCTGGCACGAAATGCTTCAGACGGTGGGGCTGGATCCGATCCTCGAAGAGATCGACGGCGTCGGCGGTTACCGCCTGTTGGTCCTGTTCGGCGAACCGGCTCCCGTGGATCAGGTGGCCGCCGCCGGCCGCCAACTCGTCGGCGGCTACGGGAACTTCGGTCTTCACTTCGCGCCTCGGATCCTGCCGGACCCGGCCGCCAACGACGATGAGCTGTGGTTGCGCCTGCCCGGGCGGCATCCTTCGCGCGACCATTTCAGTCGCGTCTGGGGCGGCTCACAGTGGCTCGGCCTGTCGGCCACGATCGAGATGATGGTCGATAGAAAGACTGGATCGGCATCGCTGCTGTACCAACCGCGACCCAAGGTCGTGCGGCACCGGCCCGCCGTCGAGCCGCGACCGGCCGTACCAAAGCGCCCGGCACCCGTCGAGCGAACGCCGAAAGACACCGCACCACCTGTCAACCCACAGCGAGCACCAAAGCCGTCGCCGCCGCAACCTGTGTCACCGCTTGCTCTGACCGACGAGGCCAGCCAGTGCGTTGCCGCGATAGCCGAGCGAACGGGACTGCGCGACCTGGAAATCGTCAGGCGCGTCTTCGAGTGGCTCACCAACCAGGACGAGGTGGTTCAGGCCGTTGTCCTTGGACAGATCCCGCAAGCCATCCGACCCGACGCCGCGAGCCTCATCCTCGACCGTCTCGCCGAAGGTGAACCGTCATTCTTCGCGGCATCCGAGGTCGATGGTCGGTGAACAGTGGTCGTTTGACCAACCCCTCATCGCGACCCTCTCCCGGTTGGAGAGGGGGTTTTAGCCACGCTTCGTTGAATTCCCGCTTTCTTATTCGTTCACCCGACACCACGGAACGGCGCGTCGGTCGTCGATGTCGTCCAGGGGCCACACCGGGCGGTCCACTCGGCTGTAGGGCACCTGAGCGATGTGCGGATTGGCGCAGCCCGGGCACGCGGTAAGGATGATTTCTGCGGCGATGGGTTCGAACTCGGCGCGAAAGCCGGCGGGTGACTTGACGACGACGATCTTGAATTCCTCCGGTTCAAGACCCACGCATCGGTACATCGCCGGCGAACTGCCCGGCCCCGTCTTCTCGACCAGCAGCAGCGTGACGTCCGCAATCTTGACGATCGCCGCATTGCCCATGTCGATGGGCATCCGGTCACCGAGGTGCCCGCTGAGCACGTAGCGCGCCCGACGAAGTGCCTGGACGGTACCCCTCACTTGTAGTGGGCGCGAATAGATATGATCGCGCTTGCCCCCGACGGCAAGATTGAACGTCCCGCCCTCGCCCGCGGCACGCGCGTGATCCACGGCTTCGGGATCGACCATGATCGTTAGCGCCCCGTCGGGAATCGATCGATCGATCATCGCCGCGAGCAGGTGGACGCTGTCCCCCGGGCTGCCCGAGTTCGTGGAGTCGGCGCCGTCGGCGATCACCACCGGCTTGCCGTCGCACGCCAGGGCACGGTCGACGCTTTGCGGCGCGTCGCAGAAATCGTCGGACAGGAACGATGTCCGCCGCTGCCAGCACATCTCGGCCAGCTCTTCGCTGGCGCGCTCGGCCAGCGGCCGATCACCATCGGTGATCGCCAAGATCGACCAACCGAGTTTGGGAACATCCAGCCACGGCTGAGTCATCAGCACCGAGGCACTGAGCACCTGCGGCTGCTGTTCCAACTCGCGCAGCTTCTCGAAGACCGGTGCCAGGGCGGGCCCGTGGGTCACGGTCTTCTCGCCGGAGGTGATCATGGGAAGACGCGTCACGCCCGCGACCGGATTGGCGCCGCCGAAGATCGCCTCGAGCACGCTCGCCCCGCGCCGTCCGGTCTGAAGGCGATCGATGTGGGGGCTGGTGTGATAGGCCACCAGTGCATCGGCATGTTCCAGCATGGCATCGGTCAGGTACGCGTGCAGGTCGATCGTGGCGACGATCGGAATCGTTGGACCCACCGATCGGCGCACGCATTGCAGCAACGCACCGTCCAGATCGTCGGTGTCCTGCGAGACCATCGAACCGTGCAGCGAACAGAGCAGCCCGTCCAATTCGCCCGCGCCGGAAAGCGACTCGGTCAGTTGATCGAGCAGCCACTGCGCCGCCTCGGTGCTGACCGGCCCGTACGGCCACGCCTGGGCCATGAAGAGGCCGACGGGTTCCGCCGGCGCCGACCAGGCACGCAGACCCTCGACGAAACCGCCGACTTCCTCGCCTTCGGAAAACCGTTCCAGACCCTCGCGACCGAAACCGACAAGAAAGGACTCGAAGTCTTTCACGGTCGTCACGACCGGATTGAAATGGTTTGACTCCTGCCAGACCTGAAGCACGCCGATGCGCAGCATGTCGAATTGTCCTAGGTTCTGTCTGACGGATCGGCCGTTGGCCAAAGACCGAGCGAAGCGTTCGCTGGCAAGGAGGCAGAAGCAGGCGATACCGTTGAGTATCGGCGATGCAGGCCGACGCCGCCAGCGGAAGCTGCAGCCGGTCGATGCCAGGAAGATCCGTCAGACAGAGCCTGACTCGGGGCCCGCGATGCGGCCGGTCAGCGCCGATGGAATAACTTGTACGCGAACAGCCGCCGCAGGTGCAGGAGGTATCGCAATTGCTCGCCGAGCGTCAGCTTGCTGCGGCCGTGGCGCCGGTCGGCGAAATGGATGGGAATTTCGGCAATGTTGCGGAAGCGGCACTTGACGATCAGTTCCAGTGCGATCTTGTATCCGATCGGGTTCAGGTCGCCGCGGCACAACGCCGGTTCGATCGACGCGCGGCGTGCGGCCAGGAAGCCAGTCATCGGGTCGCGCAGGTTCGTCAGCGGGCGGGCCAGAAGCGTGGCGATCTTGCTGTTGATCCAGCGGAACAGGCCCCAGGAGGCGTCGGTCGATCCGCCGGCCACATAACGCGACCCCACGACGAATTCGGCCCCGGCTTCCAGGGCCGCGATCATCTGCGGGATCTTTTCCGGCGGATGGCTCAGGTCCGCGTCCATGACGATCACGATCTGGTGACTGGCCAGGCCCAGACCGTGAATGACCGCGGAACTCAGGCCGCGCTCGTCGGTTCGCACCGTAAGACGAACCCAGTCCCGGTTGAGTGCCTTAACCTGCTCCACCGTGCCGTCGCGGCTGTCGTCGTCGACGATCAGCACTTCGAGCACGATCCCGGTTTCGGCGCGCAGTTGTTCGATCCGCTCAACCAGGTACGGCAGGTTTTCGACCTCGCGATAAGTGGGAACCACGATGGACACCGACGGGGTGTCCTTGTCGCGTTGCGATGATGCCGCGGATTCGTTCATTCATGTCACCGACTGCCAGAAGCGGTCTTGCGATTTCGACCGCCGCTGGCGTTGGAATAACTGGTATTCCTGGGAGATTCGTATGATAACGACGCGGAATCGGGCCCGGATTCGCGCCCACGTGCCGCTCAACGCTAGGATAAACGGCCCCGCGTCCTATGGGGAACATTACCCATTGGTGGAGAAGGGTCCAAAAGAGTCGCCTCTGGGGATGAGCGTTCCACCGTTGAGAGGCCTTCGTTTGATCATGCGGCTGACGTCACTGGTTTGCCGGCACCTTTCGTCCTGTCGACGGCAGTGGCTGGATCACCGCGCCGCGTGCCGACTCCGCGCCGCCGAGGCGGAGCCAGTCTTTCTGCCATGCACCCTCGAGGCGCTCGAGCCGCGTATGCTGCTGTCGACGCTGCTGGACGGCAACCTCCAGATTGTTGACCTGAGCGACCTGAACGCGCCCTTGCCGCTGACGGTCGATTCCTCGACGCAGATTCTCACACGAACCCAGGACTGGGAGCACAGTTCGTTCGGAAATCCGGCCTGGCCCTCCGGGGGGCTGTCGACTCTCGGTTACCCCACGGTCGTCAAGAACACGCACGGTCTGAACCCCGACGGCAATTATTACTACTACTACGCGCATCACGATCCGATGTCCGGGATCGGCGCCGCGGTGGCCACCACCATCGACGGCCCGTACACGAAGATTTCGCCGACAGACAGCAAGGTCCTGACGGTACCGAACTACAACCCGGCCGGTCCGAACCCGGGCGACCCGAGCCACTATTCGAGCCCCACAGTCGTCTGGAACGAGGACACGCAGCTCTGGCATCTGTACTTTCATTACTTCAACCACTTCCACAGCGCCTGGGACGCTAACCCTAGTTATCCCGGGCAAGGCTTTCAGATGACCGCACTGGCCACGACACCGGACTTGTCCAGTCACAACTGGACGATTCTTACGGATCCCTCGTACAGCGTCGTGAGTGTCGACGATATCGTTCCGGTCCTGCACACGACCGATGAGGATTGGGCCAACGAGGCGACCAGCTACAACTACATCAGTCGCCTCCCGGACGACACGTGGCTGGCGTTCATGCGTGGCACCACCGAATTAACGAATGACGGGTCCGTCACCGAATTGGGCTTCGCCACCTCGAGCGACGGGATCAACTTCAACTATTTCGCTGAAAATTCGACGATCAACTCGAGCAAACCGTGGACCACACCGTCAACGGAGTTTCGGCCCAAGTTCATCGGTTACCTGGGAAAGAACGGATCCAACGAGGACGAATTCCTCGTCGCGTGGGGTGAGGGGGGCAACCCCCAGATCATTTATGGCACGACGACTGATTTCAAGACTTTCGTAAGGGATGCGAGGGGGTACGCCAGCTGGGGCGTGGGAGAAGACGGCACGGTCAGCGCTTTTCGAGAAGGCAATTCGCTCTTCCTGTTTACCGGCACGGACGTCCTCGAGATGATCCTGCCCGTCTCGCCGCCGCTGCTGCCGGGGGCGATCGACTTCAGCACCGTCTCGATCGATTCGTATGGTGGCGGCCAGGACGTCACCGGCACCGCGACGGTCGAGGACAACGGCGCGACGCTGCACCTGACGGGCAACAACTGGAAGAAGGTCGACTTCGCCTACAACGTCACGGCGAACACTTTGATGGAGTTCGACTTCCGCAGCCCCAGGGAGGGCGAGATCCAGGCGATCGGCTTCG
>CAUZBA010000133.1:0-7831 GCA_963577635.1 Phycisphaerae bacterium | reverse complement strand
CAGGTGCAGCTGCAGGCAGCTCAGCACGCTACGAGTGGATGGAAAACGCTCTATCGGTTCAATCGGGAAACAGACGCGGCTGCGATCCGCCCTTCCCTGCGGCCGTTCGCCCGCGACGCACCGCGGGCTTGCGGCCGCGACCGGTCACCGCCTCGACGCGCGAGGCAAAGCGACCGTCGTGCAGGTGGGTGGTGACCAGATCGCCACCGCGGACCCGATTCACGCTGGCCACGACCCGACCGTCGGGCCCCACCGTGTAGCTGTACCCGCGTCGCAGGACATTCGCCGGGCCCAGGGCCGCGAGCCGTCGAGCAACGGCCCCAAGGCGCTGGCGGTCGGAGGAAATCCGGCGGGCGGCCGCGGGGGTCAGGCGCGCGGCCAGAGCCCCCAGACGGTGTGCCGCAACCCGCTGCGCTCCGCGCGGCGCGCAGCGATCCAGACCCACACGAACGTCACCCAGATGCGTGCGCCCCGCGGCCACCCGGGCGAGCTGCGCTCGATTCAGCGCGGCCGCCAGGCGGTCCAGACGGTCGAGACTTGGCCGAAGCGCCTGCTGCGGCCTGCGAAAGATCACCAGACGCTCGATGGCGGCGAGCCGCGCCATGGCGAGTTCCTGCTGCCGGCCGACCGTCGCGGCCATCCTGCGCTGGACCTGGTCAACCTGATGCCGCAGCGCCGCGGCATCGGGCACGACCTGCATGGCCGCTTGTGTGGGCGTCGCACAGCGCAGGTCGGCGACAAGCTCGGCGATCGTGGTGTCCGTCTCGTGCCCGATGGCCGCCACGACGGGCACGCGACTGCGATAGATTGCGGCCGCAACGCTGGGCTCGTTGAACGCCCAGAGATCCTCGATCGAACCGCCGCCGCGGGTCAGGATGACCGCGTCGATGTCGCGGCGCGAACCGTCGCGCGATAACGCGTCAAGGGCCCGCGCAATCTGCGGAGCCGCCTCCGCGCCCTGGACGCGAACGTCAAACAGCAGCAGGCGGCATCCGGCCCAGCGTTTGCGGGCGGTGTTGATCACATCCTGAAGCGCGGCGCCGCCGGCCGAGGTGACCACGGCGACACCCCGCGGCACCAGCGGAAGCGGCCTCTTGCGCTGCGCGTCGAAATAACCCTTCTGGCGCAGCTGCGCGCACAGGCGGCGGAACTTCAACTCCAGCGAGCCCAGACCGGCGGGCTCGAGCGCCTCCACGTACAGCTGAAGCTGTCCTTGCGCGTCGTAGAAATCGAGTCGGCCGGTCGCGACGACCTGCTGACCATCCTCGAGGCGCATCTCCTGATGACGCGCGCCGCGGACGGCCGAAGCGAACATGACACACCGAAGCGACGCCTGCTCGTCCTTGAGGCTGAAGAACCAGTGTCTGCGGTCCGCGAAATTACTAACCTCGCCGACGACGCGGATGGCAAGCGGCACGTGACGGCCCAGGGCGTCGCGCACCAGATCGGCCACCTGGTGGACGGTGAGCGGTTCGTCGCCGGCCGCGGGTTCGCGGTGCGACACGATCATTTCGTCGGGATCGAAGGGAGTACGTGCCACGGGGCGGCCGATCGTCCGCCCCGTGGCCGGATGGGTCAAGCCACCATCCCGCCCCAGGCAGCTTGAAGTTTCACTCCGCCGGACGGAATCATCGATGAAACGGGTATCCGGCGCCTGTTTGACAATCGACCTATCATTCTTAGGATCATGGACCCCACCAGTCAGGCTCGGCCGCCGGGGCCTCGCCAGATCCCGCGGCCCCACGTTGGCCCCAGAGGCGACGCGATTGAACCCAGGACGCGGCTGACACGGCCACTGCGACCATGCCACTTAAAATTGCCATCAACGGATTCGGTCGAATCGGACGGCTCGTGTGCCGCGCCGCGATGCAGTGCCAGGAAGACATCACGATCGTGGCCGTCAACGACCTGGTGACCTCGAAGAACCTCTCCTACCTGTTCAAGTACGACACGACGCACGGGACCTACAGCGGCAACGTCTCCAGGGGAGAGAACCACCTGCTTGTGGACGGCCGGCGCATCGAGTGCTGCAGCGAGAAAAACCCGGCGGACCTTCCATGGGCGCGATGGGGCGTCGACTACGTCGTCGAGTCCACCGGCCTGTTCACCGATCGTGAAGGCGCCGCGCGTCACCTCGAGGCGGGAGCCAAGCGGGTGATCGTTTCCGCGCCCTCCAAGACGCCCGACGAAGTGGCCACGTTCGTGATGGGCGTTAACGAATCCACGTACGACCCCAAGCGACACACGATCGTCTCGAACGCCAGTTGCACGACCAACTGCCTCGCCCCGCTGGCCAAGGTGGTACACGACCACTACGGAATCGTCGAAGGGCTCATGACCACGGTGCACGCCGCCACGGCGACGCAACCGACACAGGACGGGCCGAGTCGCAAAGACATGCGTGGCGGTCGCAACGCCTACATGAATATCATTCCGGCGAGCACCGGCGCCGCCAAAGCCGTCAGCCTTGTGCTGCCCGACCTGGCGGGCAAGCTCACTGGAATGGCCGTTCGCGTGCCGACCGCCAACGTGTCGATGGTCGACCTGACCGTGCGCACACAGAAGGCGACGACCTACGATGATATCTGTGCCAAGATGAAGGCCGCTTCGGAGGGGCCGCTCCGCGGCATTCTGGGCTACACCGAAGAGCCCGTCGTCTCCTCGGACTTCATCGGCTGCGCCCTTTCGAGCATCTTCGACCGTGGTGCGGGCATCCTGCTCAACAGCAACTTCTTCAAACTCGTGAGCTGGTACGACAACGAGTGGGGGTACGCCAACCGCGTCGTCGATCTGATGATGCACATGGCCCGCGAGGACGGACGCGCGACGTCGTCCGGCAGGCCAACCCACAACCTGGCCACCGCGGGCACCTGATCCGAACACATCGTGCGAGCCGGCGCGAGTCTCGCGCCTGTAGTACGTCAGTTAAATTCCAAGCGACGGAGCGACGGAGCAGGAGAGCTGGAAAGCAGGAAATTGGGAAGTAGTCGTGGGTCGCATTTTCCCTGCTCTCTTGCTTTCCTGCTATTCCGTCCCACCGCGCCATCGCTCACTTCCAGTACGATGTGACCGATGATCGACGCAACACACCCATCCACGCAGACGGCGCGCCTAGCTCTTGCCGACGGAACCGTGTTCGTGGGGTCCGCCTTCGGCGACACAACGCCGCGGAGCGTGGACGGCGAGGTCTGCTTCAACACGTCGATGAGCGGCTACCAGGAGATCCTCACGGATCCGTCGTACGCCGGCCAGATCGTCACCATGACCTGCCCGATGATCGGCAACTACGGTGTCAACGCGACCGACCTGGAGTCGCGCGGGATATTTGTGCGCGGTTTCGTCGTGCGCGAACTTTCCGCAATCGCCAGCAACTTCCGAGCGACTAACCGGCTCGATCAGTGGCTCGCCGAACACTCGGTGCTCGGAATCAGCGGCATCGATACCCGTGCCCTCACGCGCAAGCTGCGAACCGAAGGTGCCATGGTCGGCGTCATTTCCACCGAGCCGATCGGCAACGCAGAGTTGGTCGCCTTGGCCCGAAAATCCCCGGGCCTTGTGGGGCGCAACCTGGTGCGCGACGTCTGTCTCGATCAGCCCATCTCCTGGGACGACGACCTGGGCGTGTGGGCACCCATTCAGGGGCAGATCGACCCGCCCGACCGCTGCTTTAACGTTGTCGCCATCGACTGCGGGGCCAAGCTGAACATTCTGCGTCACCTGGCCCAGAGCGGTTGCGCCGTGACCGTCCTGCCGTTCGACGCGCCCGCCGATCACATTCTGGAACAGAAGCCCGACGGCGTGTTCGTTTCGAACGGCCCCGGCGATCCCGCCGCCGTCACACCGACGATTGAGTCGCTCAAGATCCTGCGTGGCAAGGTGCCGATCTTTGGGATCTGCCTGGGGCACCAGTTGCTGAGCCTCGCGATGGGCGCGGGCACCTTCAAGCTCAAGTTCGGTCACCGAGGCGGCAACCAGCCGGTCCAGAACCTGCACACCGGGAAAGTCGAAATCACCAGTCAGAACCATGGATTCGCCGTGGACACCGACAGTCTCGGCCCCGCCGGCGGCGAACCGACACACATCAACCTGAACGATCGCACGCTCGAAGGCTTTCACCACAAATCCGAACCAATCTTCGCCGTCCAGTACCATCCGGAAGCCAGCCCGGGGCCCCACGACGCGCGTTATCTTTTCGACTGTTTCATCGACATGATGACTAGCGGCAGGAGTCCCAGCGGCGAACAGATGGACAGGGCGCAGAGGCGGCGGAATAAAGTAGGGAGTTGATGTTGAAGCGTCGAAGTGTCGGAACGGTCGGGGAAAGGCACGACAGCACGAAGGCACGAAGGGGGGAAGGGATTGTGGCCGGTGGTCCGTGAGGTAGCGGTTAATGCTTTAGTTGGTCGCGAGGCGTTGCGTTTGATTTTAGATACGCCACAACATAGTCCGTACTCCTCTGCTCCACCCTTCGTGCCTACGTGCCTTCGTGCCTCTCCCCTTCGTCGCTGGTGAGTCCAGCCATCACCATGGCCACCCTGCATTCTCTTAGTCTCGAAGACTACATTTCACCTGAGGACCTCCACGCCCGTGTTCGCACCGCCCGGATCGAGGACATGGGTCCCGATTCACTCGACCTGACCAGCGATGCGCTTGTCGCCGCCGACGCCGGGGGCCGGGCACTGGTGCGGGCACGCTGCCTGGGCCGCCTGGCCGGCGCCGCCCTGCTACCCACGATTCTCCGCGTCTACGACTCGCGGCTCACACTGCGCAATGCGCGCCCTGACGGCGAGCCGATGGCCGCCGGCGACGTGGCGGCGACACTCGGCGGGCCGTTGCGCTCGATTCTGGCAGTCGAGCGGGTGGCTCTCAACTTCCTCTGCCACCTGAGCGGTATTGCGACTCTGACGGCGCAATACGTCGACGCGGTTCGCGGCACGCGAGCTCGGATCCTTGATACACGTAAGACACTTCCGGGTCTGCGGGCCCTGCAGAAATACGCCGTGGCGTGCGGCGGCGGCAGCAGCCACCGCATGGGCCTCTACGACGCGGTGCTCGTCAAGGACAACCACGTGACCGGCAAGACGCCGCAGCAGTTTGCCGACTCGATCGCGGTGGCGATCGCGAGCTGGCGCGAACGGTCGCCTCAACCCACGTTCGTCGAGGTCGAGGTCGATACGCTCGATCAGCTTGCTGCCGTGCTCAAGTGCGATCTGGACGTGGTCCTGCTGGACAACATGTCCGCCGATCAGCTCCGCGAGGCCGTGGCACTGCGCGACGGGAAGGCACCGAGCATCCTGCTCGAAACCAGCGGCGGTATCGACCTTGACACTGCCCGGACGGCGGCGCAAACGGGGATCGACCTGATCAGCATCGGCGCCCTGACCCATTCGGCGCCGGCCCTCGACCTGGCCCTGGACGTCCTGTGATGGACGATCAAGCCGCGATCGACCCGCAACTGCTTGACGCTCTGCTGCGGGCCCGCGGGCCCGTGTCGACGGCCAGGCTTCGTAAGGACCTTACGCGGTCCACCTCGCAGCTGAACCAGGAGTTCGACCGACTGCGCGCCGCCGGTTGCCGGGTAGAAATCGACCCTGCCGGCCACGCGCGACTGACCGCAAGCGGCTTGGGAGCCTGGGTGGATTACCTGAAGTGGCGCGGTCCCGGGCGCGGTGGCGTCGAGGTGTACCAGCGCACCTCCAGCACGCAGGATGCCGCCAGGCGCCTGATCGCCGCGCGCGGCGGCGACGCGCACGCCGCTCTGGTCGCGGCGGACGAACAGACCGCCGGACGCGGTCGATTGGGCCGCCACTGGGTGGCGCCGCCGGGCACCGCGGCCCTTTTCAGTGTCGTGTGGATCGTCGATTCCCTTCGGGGCAATCTCACGACGGACCGGCTGCTGTTCGCCGTCGCCGTGGCGGTGTGCGAAGCGATCGAAGCCGTGGGCGGACCGCACGTGCCCGACCTGCGCATCCGCTGGCCTAACGATGTGCTCATCGAGGGGTGCAAAGTCGCCGGCATCCTGGTCGAATCGTCGTCACTGACCTCGGATGACCGTGCAAACGGCAGTTTGGCCGCCATCATCGGTATCGGAGTCAACGTCGGCCTCACGCAGCAGCACATCCGAGACCACATGTCCGAACTCGACGACATCACAAGCCTCGCCATGTGCGGTGTGACCGCCGATCGCCTGCTCGTAATCGCCGAAATCATCGAGCACATGGACCGCGCGATGCAGGAGCAGGACACGGCAACGCTACTGGATCGTTGGCGACGCCGTAGCACCGTGCTGGACCGGTGCGTGTCCATCGTTCACGACGGACAGACCGTTCGCGGTCAAGTGGTCGACCTCGATCCGCACGAAGGCCTGATCGTGCGTACGGACGAAGGGCAATTGCGACATTTTTCGGCCCAGACGAGCACGATTGTGAGTTAAGTATCGTTCCAGGTCCTGAGTTTCTAGCGACGGAGCGGCGAAGGGGCCGCCGTGACTGCCGTCGCGACGGGGAGGACTGCCGGATTGCCTTGCCGAAATGTGACAGGTCAATCGAGATACCAGAACACGCGATCGAAGCGGACCGGTCGCCGGTCCACCACCCGTCGTCGCTCCGTCGCTTTTCCTGTTCTTTCCCCTTCCTGTTCTAATACCGCCATGCGAATCGTCGGCCACGGGATTGACATCGTCGAGACGCAGCGAATCGAGCGCATGATCGACCGCTACGGCGGGCGTTTTCTGGAACGCTGCTTCAGGCCCCAGGAACTGGCCTACTCCATGCACAGGGCTCGCCGCGTCGAGCACCTCGCCGGCCGATTCGCGGCCAAGGAGGCCGTTTTTAAAGTGCTCGGCACGGGCTGGGGGCGCGGCACCGCGTGGATGGACGCCGAGGTGCGCCGCCTGCCCTCGGGCGCACCCGAGGTGGTCCTCCACGGCCGCTGCCGCCAGATCGCCTCGTCCATGGGGATCGACACCTGGATGCTGAGCATCAGCCACATCCGCACGGTCGCGACGGCGAGCGCGATCGGGTTGTCAAAATGAGTCCGGGGCCGCGACCGCAAGTCGCAAGTGGTGAGAGTCGCAAGTCCTGCGCGATCGGTGGCCGTCCCCAATCGGATGGCGTGCGCCAAGAATAGTCTCCCTCCTTGACTTGCGACTTTTGACTTGAGACTTGCGACTGTCACGCGCAGCAAACGATCAGCCAATTTGTCATTCAGCCACATTTCAGCTACAAATATGCGATCTACGGAAGGTGCTCACCCCCATGGCGCAGTCACGCCGCAACATGCCTCCCTACGAAGTGATGAGTTCCGGCCTGGCCACGCTGGGGACGCAAGATTCGGTCCGACTGACCGAGGTGAGCACCGCCGCGCCGCAATCCGACGGCGAATACTTCGAGGCGATCACCTCTGTAAGGCCCGCAGGGATGTGGTCACGGCTTCTGAATCCCGTCGTGCTGCGGGTGCCGCGTGGATACGCGGTGCTGCTCGGCGCGGCCCTGGCGGCGCTGGTCGCGATGGCGTACTGGGTCGGGCACCATCGCGGGTCCACACACGCAACCATGGCAAATCAGGCCGACCTGAATGCCGAGGACGAGGTGATGCGGCACGCGACCGCTCTGGTCGCCGACCCGATCGGCACGGCGCGGCCGGTCGGCGCACCGCCGCCACTGAGGCACACCGTCGATCCCACCGGCGACGCTGACATCGTTTCTTCGGGCGGGAAGAACCCGCGCAAACGCGGCCTGAACTACCTTGTCCTGGCCTCGGACAATCAGTCCGGCGCCACGCGATTGCTGGACTTTCTGTGGGGGCACGGCATCGAGGCGGCCGCGTATCG
>CAUZBA010000132.1:0-7871 GCA_963577635.1 Phycisphaerae bacterium | reverse complement strand
CCGCCAGAGTATCGGCCTGCCTGGACGCCTGGTCACGGTCAACACGGTGCGGCCGATTCCGCGTGTCGTCGGCACTCGCTGGATGGCCGTTCAGCACACCGATGCCACAGGCGACTATGCGTTTCCCCACTTGAGCACGTCAGAACGTACGGCCAGCTTGTACGTCGTTGACGTCTTCGGCCTCGACGGCGCGGGGCGCATCGTCGAGGCTGCCAACCACGCGGGTGGGTTGATGAGTTATCCGTTTCACGAACACGTGACACTGGAGGCCGACATCGCCGGCGTGAAGTCGAACATGTTCGATTGCACGATGAGAAGTGTGGCCGGTCTGAGTGATCCACGATACCTGCAGCAACTGAGCAAGGTGCGGCCTCTGCTTCAGCGTACACGCGACGATCCGCGATACGTCGCGCATCGCGCAGCCGACGGCCTGGCAAGCGTCATGCTGCGACCCTGGGAGAAGTGGCTGTTGACCATCAGCCGTGGCAAGCGCGGCGTTCGCATGCTCATGATCGGCGCCGATGGATCCAGACCAAGGGGCGCGGGATTTGATCTCGGTGCCTCCGCGGATGTGGGCCGGTCTGCCCTGAAGCATTCTGCGGATGATTTCTTTCAATTGAACCGTTACCGGCTTGAAAAGATTGCCAGATACGGCGTCACCTCTAAATTTACGGCCGAACTTCAGGACCGGACTGTCGAGCATCTCGACAATGCTCAGGAGGCCTATCATCGCGACAACGGTGCGAAAGCTCTGCATCACTGGCGTGCCGCCGTAGCGATTCAGCAGGTCGTTTACCGGCACGTCCTGAACCTGGGCGAGGACGTGGTGGTGGCCGTCATTTTCATCCTACTCGTTCTGCTTCCATTCAGTTTTTACACCGAACGGTTTATCATCAACGCCGCAACGGTTTACAGGAGAATCGCGGGGTTCACCGGCATTTTCCTGCTGATGATGGGGCTGCTCTACTCATTTCATCCAGCGTTTCGAATCACGACCTCACCCGTCATCGTTCTGCTGGCGTTCGTGATCATCGTGCTGTCGGGTATCGTAATTTTCATACTCTATGTGCGCTTCACCGAGCAGATGAGTTCCGGAGTGAGCGGCGATCATAGCGTTAATCTGTCACGTCTCAACGTCGTTGGCCGCGCCATGGCGGTCGGGGTCGCGAACATGAGGCGCCGCAAGATGAGAAGCGGATTCACGCTCGCCACTTTGATCGTGATGACATTTGCGCTGCTGTCATTGAGCGGCACGCAGACAGAGATCGTGGGAAAGCAGTACACGCTGCCGGACCCGGAGCAGGGTGGCCCGCTTCGTCCGAGCTACCAGGGCATTCAGATGACACAAGTCGGCTGGAAACCCCTGCCGCCCTGGTTTCTGGATCAGATCGAAGCGGAATTCCACGACCCGGAATACGGCAACGCATCGGTCGGCGGACAGTTCTGGCTGCTGCCCGAACCGGCAACGTATTTCGAACCGTATGTCGTAGTGACTTGCGACCATCCCGACGGTCCAGCGACCTACCGACTCACCGCCGCCATGGGTGTGGGCCCGTTCGAGCATCGATTTCTTGAGTTGGGCCCGGAGGTCGCGGCGATCTTCGAGCGATTGTCCGACGATCCCGACGGTTGTCTGTTGCCGAAGCTGGCGGCATCGAAGCTACGGGTCGGTCCGGGCGACACGGTTCGTCTGGGCGGCCGTGATTTCCGCGTTAGCGGCATATTCGATGAACAGCAGATGCGAGGTCTTCGCTACCTCACCGGCCAGCCGTACGGTCCGATTGATCTGAAGACCTTTGAATTGATCAATAAACCCTCAGGAGTCGAATCCAAGACCGAAGAACAAATGATTGAGCCGAGCAGCGTCAGGGGAGACGTGTTGCTCCAGCCGCTGCTGCCTCGTCAATTTGCGCTGATCGGCGATGTTGCGGCTCGCTCCATGGGGGCGACGTTGCGAAGCGTGTGCATTCAGTCCGACGCGCCCGACCTGATCGACAGAATGGCGCTCGAACTGTCTCGTCAACGGCTGATACCGCTGTATCGTGCCAACGGTGATGAGGTGCAGATCATTGCAACCCGGCGGCGCGTCAGCATCGTCGGATTGGGCGATCTGTTTATCCCTCTGGTGATCGGCGCGTTGATCGTGATCAACACGATGGTCAACGCCGTCGCGGACCAGCGATCCACGATATACATCTACACCTCTCTTGGCCTCGCACCGGTACACGTCGGCGTGCTTTTTCTCTCCGAGGCAGCCGCACTTGGGACGCTGGGCGTTGTCGGCGGTTTCGTCATGGGTCAGGGCTTTGCCACCGCGGCCAGGGCCGTGGGACTGCTGGACACGTTGACACTTAACTACAGCAGCACCGCGGTGGTGTTCACGATGGCGCTCGTAATGGGTATCGTCCTGTTGTCAGCGATTTACCCCGCACGCCTGGCCAGCCGGCTCGCGGTACCCGCGGAATCGGCTCGGTGGGAGGTTCCGACACCGGTCGGCGACCGTGTTCGAATGGAACTGCCCTTTACCGTTAGTGATCACACAGCGAGGGGCGCGTCGGCATTCCTTCACGAGTGGCTCGCGTTGCACACCGAAGCCGGTGTCGGCCAATTCATCAGCGACCATGCGTCGGTATTCAGGCAAGGCGCATTGCGTGGAGTGCGCGCGAGCGTATGGCTGTCGCCGTTCGACCTTGGGGTGGCTCAGCATGTCCAGATCGAGATCGCGCCCGCCACCGATTCGAGTTCGACCAACCCTGAGTCAACCTTGTTTCAGGTGGTGATCGAAATGACGCGACAGTCCGGGCAAGCCTCCAATTGGGTACGGAGCATGCGCGGTTTCGTGGTCGAGTTGCGCAAGCAGTTTCTGCTCTGGCGAGCGCTGAATCCACACAGGCAACAGGATTATGTTGAACAGTCTGACGTGCTGCTTCATGGCTCGCCGTCTTGAACGCTGTACGTCATCTGCTATGGTATGACGGTTTCGTTGCCAATAGAGGTGTGTCGGACTGCGGCCACCCGTGTTGCGGTCGCCCGTGCTGCCGAGACCCGGGTGGCACACCGCGTCCGGTGGGGGCAGAACCCCGTCAGAAGTGAGCTCCAACGCCATGCCAGAGCAAACTAGGCAGACTGATGGAGGCCAACCCATTTGTCCTCTGTCGGGCACGGCGATGGCGCTGTGGCTGACCGTTCCGTGCGATTACCTCAAACCCGAGCGGAAGGACCAGTATCACCTTTACTGGTCGGAGCAAAGTCAATTCGGGCAACTTTACCCCGGCCGACCGCACGCGGTGTCGAAGATTTCTACAACGTGGCCGAATGCTGCAGTCGGCCTTCAGAGTAGCTCGCAGGAAATACGACACCGTACGCGTGTGGGCCACCAAACCGCACGAAGCGGATTGACCGCCACGTTCAGGAAACATTAGTCTTCTCAAGTCCCGTTGGCTAAACCACCCGGCACAACGACGCGAACGATCGTCAAGCCGCTGACCCTCGGCGGCCTTGATTTGCGTACCAACCTTGTGCTCGCCCCGCTCGCCGGTTACAGCGATCTGGCTTTTCGCCTCTGCTGTCGACTCCAGGGCGGCGTGGGCCTGGCGGTGACCGAAGTCATCACTGCCGCGGCGCTGAACCGCAACGTTGCCCGCACGCGCCAATTCCTTCTCACGTCACCGGAGGATCATCCGCTGAGCGTCCAGATCGATGGCGGCGACGTGGCCGAACTCGCCGAGGCCGCTCGTCGCATCGAAGGCGCCGGACACGCCGTGGTTGACATCAACATGGGTTGCCCGGTTGAACGGCTGACGCAACGTGGTGGCGGCTGCAAATGGACGACAAACCCGCAACAGGCCGCCGATGCGATCCATGCCGTCAGTTCATCCATTACGATCCCGCTGACCGCAAAGATCCGCCTGGGCTGGGACGACGACCACATCACCGCGCCGGTCCTGGCTGCAGCGCTCGAGGCGGCGGGAGTCGCGGCGATCACGGTCCACGGCCGCACCCGCGAGCAGGGCTTTTCCGGCCGGGTGCGGCTTGCCGGGATCCGCGATGTGGTTGACGCAGTGCATCGCGTTCCGGTGATCGGAAACGGCGACGTGCGCAATCCGAATGATGCCAGGCGCATGATCGACACGACCGGTTGCCGGGGCATCGCCATCGGCCGCGCGGCACTGAGCGACCCCTGGATCTTCCGCGACACCTGGAGCGTGCTGACCACCGGTGAATTGCCGTCACCTCCGCCGTTCGCCGAACGCCTCGCCTGGGTACGCACGCACGTGCGCCAGCTCGTCGCGATGATGGGCGAGCGGCATGGCGTCATCCGCTTCCGAAAGGCCGGATGCTACTATGCCGGTTCCCTTGGCCTCGACCGGCACTACAAGCGCCGCGTCAGCAGGGCGAAGGACCTGGACGACGTTGAGACGATTCTCGCGGACGTCGCGAGGGGCCACCATTGGCGACCGCTGAACCGTCGTGCGGCGCCGATACCGATACCCGACGGCCCCGTCGACCGCTGGTGAAGTGAACCATGCCCATCCCTGACGACCGTCTCGATCGTGATCCGCCGCCACTGTGCGGAATTCGCGTGCTCGACCTGACGCGCGTGCTCGCCGGGCCGTATTGCACGATGTTGCTTGCTGATCTCGGCGCCGAAGTCGTCAAAGTCGAACGGCACGAGGTCGGCGACGACGCGCGGCACTTCGGACCCTTCCTGCCCGGCGGTTTGAGCGCGTATTTCGCGAGCATCAACCGAGGCAAGAAGAGCATCACCCTAGACCTGAAGCAAGCGAACGACCGCGACCTGTTTCTGCGACTGGTCAAACAAGCCGACGTGGTCGTCGAGAATTTTCGTGCCGGCACCATGGCGTCTTTCGGTCTGCCTGTGGAGAAACTCCAGGAGATTCAGCCGCAGTTGATCTATGCCTCGCTTTCGGGTTTCGGCCACCACGGCCTGGACACCGACCGTGCCGCGTATGACATCGTGATTCAGGCGCTCAGCGGCCTGATGAGCATCACCGGCGCGGGGCCCGGACAGTTCGTCCGCGTGGGAACCTCCATCAGCGACATTCTGACGGGATTGTTCGCCGCCATTGCCATCCTGGCGGCACTGCGCCGCCGCGAAGCGACCGGGAGTGGAACCGTCGTCGACATGGCCATGCTGGACTGCACCGTCGCCGCGTTGGAGAACGCCGTGAGCCGATTCGCCGTGACCGGCGCGTCGCCCGAACCGCTTGGAACGCGCCACCCGTCCATCACGCCGTTTCAATCGTTTCGGGCATCGGACGGATCAATGGTCGTTGCGGCCGGCAACCAATCGTTATGGCGCCAGCTTTGTACGGTATTGGGTTGTCCGACGTTGGTGGGAGATCCGCGATTTGCGACGAACGACCTGCGAACGCAGAATTGCGAAGAGCTGAGCAAAGAGCTGAACAGCCGATTCGGACAACACGACATCCGTCACTGGCTGGAGCAACTCAGCGCGGCGGGCGTACCGTCGGCCCCGATCCGAAACGTCGAAGAAGTTGTCGGCGATGCCCATCTGGCATCACGGGGGATGTTGCACGAAATGGATGACGGCGCCGGCGGCCGCTCGGTGACCGCGGGTTCACCCTTTCACCTCAATGGTCAGCCGCCTCAACTCGCCGACCACTGTCCCGCGCTCGGAGAAGACACCGAATCCGTGTTGAACGAATGGCTGGGATGAACGTTAACCTTCGCCCGGCGACTGGCGACGACGCCCGGGCCATGTCGGAGGTGGATCAGCAAAGCTGGCCGGCGCCACTGGCGGCCGACGAGGCACAGTGTCGTCGCCGGATCGAAACCTACGCAGAAGGGTAGTGGCTGGCGACGGCCGACGATCAGGTCGTCGCGGTGTGCTGGGCTCAACGCATCACCGACGGCCTCCTGAAAAGTCACGGCGACCGCTACGATCGAATTACAGACAACGACACGTTTGTCCGCTCGCACGGTGCAACCGGAAAGATCTATCAGATCGTTGCCGTCGGGGTCACGCCGGCCTGTCGTGGATGGGCACTGGGGCGCCGGCTGGTGGATCGACAGATTCGCCAGGCGCGGTCGATCAGGAGCATACGGCGAATCCTCGGTTTTACGCGACCCGCCGGCTATCACCGGTTCCCCGACATCGCGATCGAATCGTACGTTCAACAGTGTTCGGAATCGAAATCGACTCTCGATCCGGTACTGTCGTTTCACCTGGATGCGGGTGCGACGATCGTGTCGATCCATCACGGATTTCGTCCCGACGACGTCGCCGCCGGCGGCCACGCGATACTTCTCGAGTACCCGGTGTAGAACGAACCACTGGCATGCGATCTGCTAGAATCGTCGTCCCAGGCCCTGTCTGGCCGCTCCTGGCCGAATCGCACTGGTGGCGGCAGCATCCGTGAGGACGACTCCATGATCAGGCAAATTCGCACTGTCGGAATCCTCGTCACCACTGCGTTGTTCGTCGCGAGTCCGGCGGCCGCGGAATCGTTGTCGCCGTATCAGATCGAAACGACCAACGCCCTGGTGCTCGACTTCGTGACGCCGCACACGAAATGGGCGAAGCCTTACGCCGGCGGATCGATCCGAGTGCTTTACATTGCCGCGCTGAATGGCAACGTCAACGTGGCGCCGACGCGCTCGGCGGTTGAGCTGATCCAGCGATTCGACATCGAGGCGGATGCAGTCCTGGTCATGCCCACGAAAGGAACCACTTACTCGATCTCCTACGCGGGCGAGTCGGGCGTGTACGGCGGTGAGGCGGGTGAGCAGCGTTTGACGCGGCTTCTGGAGACTCCCTACGACTGCTACGTCATCTCGACGCACGAAATCGCCGGGCACCTGCCTTCCGCGGCGTTGACGACGGTGTTGGATCACGTCAGGCAGGGGGCCGGCCTCGTCCTGCCCGAACGCGAGGCGTACACGAATATCGACGAGCACGTCAAGTTCGGCGCGACGGCGATCGACGAACTTCCTCGGGCGATGGCCGGGTTGTCCGCGCACGCGTACGAACTTGGTGAAGGCAGGATCGTAGAGATCGACCTGCCCGGTTGGAACTTGAACAACATTGATGAACGCAGCCAGATATTCGGCATTGACGTGGTTCGCGACGTCCACTTCTCGGCTTACGGCCGGGCAGTCCTCTGGTCGGCTCGGCGCGAGCCGCAACTGCACATGGACGTCACTTTTGACGAAGAGCAGCTCACGCGGGTGAGCGGAGGCGAGATCGACGCGACCTGGTCCGGAAACCCCATTGGCACGTCGCTGCACGTTGATGGGCGCATTCGCAGCCTGGGCCGCGGCGGACAGACATTGCGAGCCGTGGGCAATCAGAAAATGTCCGAGGGTGGCAAGAGCTTCGCATTACCGGCGCTGCCGGCGGGCGACTACTTTGTCGATGTGACCTTGCAAAGTGATCGTGGCATCGAGGCGTGGTCGGTGCAGCCACTTCGCGTGACCACTGAGGAAACATTGAAGAACTTGCGTTTGCAGCGGCAGTGGAGCGAGCCCGGCGAGGTGATTGTCGGCTCGATCGAAGTTCACACGCCGCATCGCGACCAGCGAACGCTTCGCATTCAGGTGATCGATCGGTACGGTCGAGCCCTGTCACGTCAGATGTTCGAGGCGCCGCAGGAACAGATCGCCTTCTCACTGCCGACCGATTCGTCGATGCCGGGTTACATCGCCGTGGAGGCGGTGCTGCTGGACTTCGATCAACCGATCAACTACGCATACGCTACTTGCACGATCGTGAAACGCGGTCAGGGCGAGTTCAACTTCGTCATGTGGGGCAGGCTGTACGCCCACGCTTACATCGACATTGCCGACGAATTGCTCGCTCAAAGCGGCGTCACCTGCCGCCTGGAAAC
>CAUZBA010000131.1:0-7899 GCA_963577635.1 Phycisphaerae bacterium | reverse complement strand
ACAAGCCACCCATGGGACTCGAACCCACGACCTCACCCTTACCAAGGGTGTGCTCTACCAACTGAGCTAGGGTGGCGCCCGCCCGGTCTTTGCCGCCTCGGATGTTGCACTGATGAATAGACCCCGTGGCGACGGCACAGTCTAGGTCGCCGACCTGGATAACGCCACAGTTCGCCCATGGCGCAGATCGCAGCGACTGATCGTCGCTTCTATCGGCTGGCGGCACGATGTCCGGTCTAAGAAATCTCCTGGCGTCGATCGGCCGCGAGCCGGGCCGGCCGGCGTTCCGCCATGACGGATGGACGCGGACCTCTCAGGACCGCACGATTCGGTTGAATCCGCTCCAGTCGTTCCGGGGCATCCAAGCCGACACGAAACGCCGGCCACGGCCATCAAATTGGCAACCCCGGGCCCCGATGCGTATGATTACTCCGGCGAATCCGCCAACCTCGAATATCAACCCAGGATGGATCTGGGTAGCTCATGAGCTAGGACGCAGCCACGACCAACCCGCCCACCAGCCTGTTCGACCGGGTTCAGCAGGTGCTCGACCGCATCCGTCCTGCCGTACAGTCGGACGGCGGCGACGTGGAACTGGTCGAGATCACCGAGGGCGGCGTGGCCCGGATACGCCTCCATGGCGACTGCGTGGGCTGCCCCTCCAGCGAGGTCACGCTCCATCAAGGCATCGAGCGCAACATCCAGGTGCTGGTGCCGGAGGTCATGGCCGTGGAACAGGTTCAATAACTAGAAGCGGACCGAAACAAGAGCCTGACTGCCCACCATAGCCGATGGTGATGGTGGCCGTGCCGTTGTCCGCCGCGGAGCTGCCCTGCGATTCGGGGCACTTCGGCAGGCCTGCCGAAGTCGGTAGAACCCTGGGCCCGTACCGCCCGACGGCTCGACCCAACGCCAGCTGCTCGCCGGTGGTCGTAAGCGCCGGGTACCGCAGGCGCAAGCCAGGAGTGACGGTCCATGCTTGCATTGACACGACGTGTTGGCGAAGAGGTCGTCATCGGCGACCCCAGCGACCCCATGGGGCTCATCCGCGTGGTAGAGATTCACGGCGACAAGGTGCGTCTTTCTTTTGATTTCCCACGTGAGGTGCTGATCAACCGCAAGGAGCTTGCCGAGCAGAAAGCGCGGCAGGCCGCCTCGCAACCCAAGCCGACCGATCAGAACCCGACGACAGATCCAAAGGCTGATTGAGCCGGACCCCGTCCGCTTCAGACGAAATGCCTGCCCCACAGAATCTTTAGCCGCTCGATCTCATCCGGCGCGATCCTCGACTTGTCGGTCCAGATCGCACGCCGTAGTGCGTCATGCGCGGGGCACGCCTGCCCTGTGAGCATCGTGACGTCGGACAGGGCTTCGCGGATCAGGGCAATGCTGCACTGCGTGGCACGCTGCAGGTTTCCGAGGATTTCCTCCAGCAGGTCCTCGCCAGGCGATTGCCGATCATGGGCCCGCCAGCAGTCGTAATCCGTGGGCAGACTGATAAGGGCGTAGGCGATCTCCGCTTCGCGGGCCAGCTTCGCCTCGGGCATGCATGTCATCCCGATCAGATCAGCGTCCCAGGCCCGGTGCATGAGCGACTCGGCCCGAGTGGAGAACGCCGGGCCCTCCATGCACACGTAAGTGCCCTGCTCGTGAACAGTCGTGCCGTCGAGGCGGCGGCCGGCCTCGGTCAGCCAACGGCGCATCACCGGACAGAAGGGCTCGGCCATTTCAACGTGGACCGCGGCCTTCTCGTAGAACGTGGACGGCCGGCCCTGAGTCTTGTCGATCACCTGGTCCGGGATCACCAGGTCGCCGGGGCGAATCTCGTCGCGCAGGGAGCCAGTGGCGCCGCTGGCGATAATGTGCGTCGCGCCGACCGCCTTGAGGGCATAGACGTTGGCTCTGTAGGGAACGCGTGCGGGACCGAACACATGGCCCGGCCCGTGGCGCTGCAGGATCACAATCTGCACGCCATTCCACCGCGTCAGGGTCAGCGGAGCTGACGGCGCCCCGAAAGGCGTCTGCACATGCCGAGCTTCGCCCTCCTGTGCCCCGAGCGCCTCGCCCAGACCGCTGCCGCCGATAATTCCGACAATCGGCTCGGAAGATCCCATGGGGGCATGATATCGTTAACCGGGATTGTCTAAACAGGCACTGCCATGAGCCCTGGCGGCAACCGAACACCGAGCGACGAACTGCGCCGACTTGCCCTGGTTGAGCTGGACGCCGTGCACCGCATGGCGTTCTACCTGTCTCGCAACGCCGACGACGCCGCGGATCTGGTTCAGGAAACCTAATACGCGGACCTTCGCGGCCGAGAAGAATTTCGAGCTGCGCGAGCACGGCATCCGACCCTAGCTCTTCAAGATCCTACACAACGTGTTCTACACGATGATCGCAAAGCAGCAGCGCGAGCCGACGCTGGCCGAAGACCTGCAGCACGTCGCCGCGGCCAGCGAGCTGGACCGGCCGCCGCCCTGCTGGGACCTTGCGAGCCTCGATTGGGAGCAGTCGACCAGCGCCTGAAGCACGCAGTCCGGGATCTGCCCCCACACTACTCGGGAGGTGCTGCTGCTCTGGGCGATCGAGGGGTTGAAATATCGGCAGATCGCCGAGGTCCTGTCGGTGCCGCTGGGCACGGTGATGAGCCGTCTCTACCGGGCCAGGGCAATCCTGTCGTCACAATTGGCAGATCTGGCACGCGAGAACGGCTTGGATGTCAAAGATCTGACTGCGTAGGGAATGATATGAACCCATCGACGATTGACTCACTGGGAACGGCCCGGGCCGGACAGCGCGGAGCATCATGAGCAAGCCGATGGACAACAAGGAGTCCCGCAAGTACCTCGCGGCGTTCGCCGACGGCGAGCTGGACGTCGAGCAGAACCTGCGGGTTCTCGAGCACATCGCGATGAACCCGGACGCCACCCGTCGCGTGATGCACCAGCAGCAACTACGCCAGTCGGTCCGGCGATCCATGAGGGCTCAAGCGCCGGCGACGCCGCAAGCACTGCGCGACCAGATTACCGGCATGGCCGCAGGAAGCCGACTCGATCCGGCAGGTTCGCCCGACGACGCGGTCCTTTCCCGGATCGGGCGCTGGCTGCCAACGGCCGTCGCCGCGATCCTCCTGCTGGCCGCCATTCTCGTGGCGACCAGCGTCATCGCCGCACGCCGTCACGGCGACTTCTCCGGGCCGCTGGATGCCCGCACCGTCCTGGCATTCCAGCAGCGGCACGTGGAATGCGCGTCGATGCCCGGCCGGCTGCAAGGGGCCGAAAATTCCCGATCGAACTGGTGGCGCTACCCGATGCAATCCAGACACACCTTGGCAAGCCGATCATGGCAAATCTCGACCTTGCCCTCCTTGGCTACGAGTTTCATGCCGCGGGTGAATGCAACGTGCCCGGCGAGCCGGCGGTGCACATGATCTACCGACCCGCGGCCGGATCCGGTCGCCACGACGCGCTGAGACTGTGGATCAAAGTCTACGGAAACGATTCGAATGACCCGATGATCGCGCCCGAGCGAATCTACACCGGCAACGCGCCCAAATCGCTGCATCCCGTGCTCGTCTGGCGAAACGGCAACATGATCTATTACCTCACCGGTAACGCGACGTCCCCGATGATCGACGCCGCGGCAGCGCTTCGTGTCGCGGCGGCAGGCTAATCGATGTCGACGGGGTGAGGGAAGGCTTATCGCCCCTGCGCGAATTCGCGCGTTCGCCGCAGAACATTGCGACCCACCATTCAGGCGCTTTCATCCGCATGTGATATCGTGTGTGGCCTGTACTTGAACAGAACTCACTGGCCATGTTCCGCGTGACGGCGCGCCTCTTTTACTCTGTCTAGGGGGTCTTGCGTCGTGGACTTCGGCGGCATTGTTTTCTTGTACGGCCCCATACTGCTCGCCGCCGGCGTGTTGATTGTGCTGGGCATCTGGGGGAGGCCACGGTGGTCGAATCCCTATTGCATCAAGTGCCAATACGACCATGCGGGCACGCGTGCCGCAGGACACCGCGATGTGTCCGAAGTGTGGGACGTCACTGGCGGGCCCGAAGGCCGTGGGATTTTTGCGTTACGGCCGCCGATGGTCGCTGCTGGTGTTCGGTGTGTTCCTGATCCTGTGGCCGGTGCTGCTGTTTTACGGTGTACTTGTGGCGCAGCACCTGTTCGCGCGGGTGTCGCCGCCCCGTCCCTCGAACATGCGTCAGCAGACGACCGCGGCGATCCTTCAGTATGTGGCGACAAGCCTGGATGAGTCCTGGGGCTGGCAAGAGCTGGAATATCGCCTGCAGCGCGGGGACCTTAGCCAGACAGACATCGATCAGGCGATCGACGGCGTGATTGCGTTCATGCGGTCTTCTGCCCCGCAGGGTTACGACACGCCGATTCACTGGGCGGACAACGTCCTGAAACCCGCCTACCTGGCAGGCGCGATCGACAATAATCGTGTCGCTTCCCTTCTGGACGCCTTCACGGCACCAACCCGCGCCTCCAAGACAGCCTTCGGCGCGTGAGACCGGGAGAGCACCTGAGCTTTTATCTGCGCTGCGCTTTGACCTGGCATCATTCCATTGGTATCCCAGTCGAACGGCTTTTCCACCTCAAGTTGGTGCGTGTCGGCGCACTACCCGCCAAGTTCACCGACCCACACCGGTCGGCCGATCTAGTTTCGGGCATGATCCGCGTGGATGTGGAGCCCGGTGAGCACGAGATCGAGTTCATCGTTGAGTTCGCATATGCCGCCACGG
The DNA here is from genome assembly GCA_963577635.1 of Phycisphaerae bacterium. Taxonomy (GTDB): domain Bacteria; phylum Planctomycetota; class Phycisphaerae; order Phycisphaerales; family Phycisphaeraceae; genus CAUZBA01. The sequence goes on along the minus strand of CAUZBA010000131.1, from coordinate 3,143 downwards.
CAGACCTCGTGGGCCTCAATACCCACCGCGCCCTACCGGACGACTGGCCAACGGGGATCAAACGTTGGACGGCAAGCGTCAAGACGAATCTGACGGTCCTGGGACCCAACGACCGGCCCGTAACGCCCGTGACCGACCCGTCACTGCAACCCCTGGCGGGGCAGCACATCAAAGTGAAGAATTGCCTCACGCGTATGGAGGCCGGGAAGCTCAAGCTGATCGTCACACTGGAAGCAGCTCACACGCCGGTGCCGGTGAGTTTCGACGTCGTGGCGCGTGTCGACGGAAAGGCCCATCCGATGCGCGAGATGACGTATCATTTTTTTAAGAACAGGCATACTTCCAGCGGCATGCAGTAGACGCTCCTCGTTCCGGCGCTGGGCAGGTCCGTGCGGACGATCGACGTGGTGCTCGAACCGAATGCACGGCACCTGTATTCATATTCGCTCGTCGATCGGTGCTGGGGGGGGAGCCGGTCGTGTTCAAGAACGTACCGATCCGTCGCTTGGATCTGACAGAGAATTGATCACTCAGAATCCATGCCTTCGTAGTGACGTCACTCGGTGCCTGGCTTGATGATCACCTCCCCAGGCCGCCGATAACCCCTGTCTGAAGCGTGATTTCCTTGACCGCACCGACGGCTGAGCCCTATACTCTGCCGTGACATGTCCATACCCGTCACCACGAATCCGCGTGCGGCCATGCCGATAAACAGCGGCAAGCCCGTGACCGTCACCGTTAGCTGAGCGGCAGACCCGCACCGCGCGCGTTTCGACGCGAAAACCCATCCCGGGCCGCCCGGTGGGAGCCACCCGAACTTCCAACGATTTCGGCGGGGGTTGAATCTCTCGTCGCGTCAGGCCGATCTGTCAGGACATAAGCCACCATGGCCGACCAGACCACTAGCCTGCGTTTCTCACCAGTTTCACCGCCCAACGGGCGGCTTCGCTCGCTGGTTTCGTCCTCCGTCCGATCCGTCCTCGACGTAGTATTCAGCTACGCCTGCGGAGGATCGCGTGTGCGTCCTAGCCAGCGAGCGAACCTGCCTCGCTGGTGCGCGCAATGTCACCGGCCGAGTATCGAAGGCTCCGCTTCAAGTCTTAACACCGCTGGTCGCCACACCACCGAGCGGCGAAACTGGTGAGAAATGCAGGCTAGAAACAACCTCAGCACCGGTGACGTCTCCCCGCAGGAAGGGGGCGCGCTCACCGACCGATACGTCGGGATGACCGGGGCGCAGATCTTTCACGAGTTGATGTGCGAACACGGCGTCAAGGTCATGTTCGGCTATCCCGGCGGCGCGATCCTTCCGGTCTTCGACGCGATTTTCGAATCGAAGCAGTTTCAGTTCATCCTCACGCGCCACGAGCAGGGCGCCGGCCACATGGCCGAGGGGTACGCCCGCGCGTCGGGAAAGCCGGGCGTCGTCCTGGTGACTTCCGGCCCCGGGGCCACGAACACGGTGACGCCCCTGCAGGACGCGAACATGGACGGCACGCCGATCATCGTCTTTACCGGCCAGGTCGCGACCGGGGCCATCGGCACCGACGCGTTCCAGGAGGCCGACGTCACCGGCATCACCCGAGCCTGCACGAAGTGGAACACGCTGGTCGCCGACGTGCGCGACGTCCCGCGCCGGATCAACGAGGCCTTCCACATCGCCACTACCGGCCGGCCCGGACCCGTTCTGGTCGACCTGCCGAAGGACGTCACCTCGACGATCCTGGACGAACCGGTCTGCGCCCAGCCCCACCTGCCCGGGTACCACATCCGCGAGTTGGGGACGTCCACCGAAGTAGAAGGTGCCGCCCGCATGATCAACCGCGCCAGCAGGCCGCTGTTCTACGTCGGCCAGGGCGTCTTACTCAGCGGCGGTCACGAGGTCCTGCGGCAGTGCGCCGAACAGGGCAGGATCCCGGTGACCACAACGCTCCAGGGCATCGGAGCGATCGACGAACACTCGCCGCTGAGCCTCCACATGCTGGGCATGCACGGCGCCGCGTACGCGAACTGGGCCATGCGCGATGCGGACTGCATCATCGCCGTGGGTGCCCGATTCGACGACCGCGTGACCGGCAACACGGAAAAATTCGCCCCGGCCGCCAGGCAGGCCGAGCGGGCCGGCCGCGGCGGGATCATTCACTTCGACATCGCGCCCGAGCAGATCAACAAGGCCGTTCCGGTCACGATCGCCGTCGAGGGCGATGCCCGAAAAAACCTCGAGATGCTGCTGCCGCTGCTCGAGCCCCGCGCGCGACAGGCGTGGTTCGACACGATCGACTCGTGGAAGAAGCAGCACCCCTTCCGATACAAGGACGACCTGCGCGAATTCCACCTCAAGCCGCAGGCGGTCATCGAAGAACTGTCAAAACAGACCGACGGCGAGGCGATCCTCACCTCCGGCGTTGGTCAGCACCAGATGTGGGCCGCACAATTCTATTCCTTCCGGCACCCGAGGCATTGGATCTGTTCGGGAGGACTGGGCACGATGGGATACGGCGTGCCGGCGTCGATCGGCGCCAAGCTGGCGCGCCCGGACCGGACGGTCGTCAATATCGACGGCGATGGTTCGTTCTGCATGACAGGAATGGAGATGATCACGGCCGCGCAATACGGCATCGCCGCCAAGACGATCATCCTCAACAACGACTTCCAGGGCATGGTCAAGCAGTGGCAGGATCTTTTCTACGAAGAGCGCTACAGCCACACCGAGATGCATAACCCCGACTTCGTCAAACTGGTCGAGGCCATGAACGTCAAGGCCCTGCGATGCACGAAGAAGGAGGACCTTCCCGGCATCATCGCGGAACTGCTCGCCCACGACGGCCCCGCCGTGCTCGACTGCCTCGTCGAGAAGCACGAGCATGTCTATCCGATGATGCCGGCGGGGCAGACGGTGGATGACATGGTTCTTGGGAATTTCGATTGATGGGGGCAGACGCGTGCGCTGCCGTGAGGTAAGAGTCGAAAGTCGAAAGTCGAAAGTCGAAAGTCAGTGAGTTGGGCTGCTTTATCGCGCCGCCGGCCTCCCGACTTGTGACTCACACCACTTGTGACCTGCGACTACAGCGACGCAGTCGCAGTCCGAACATCCTTGAGGTGAATATCCACCTGTTTCCGCCCGCGCCAGAAGGAGGTTTTGG
>CAUZBA010000130.1:0-7931 GCA_963577635.1 Phycisphaerae bacterium | reverse complement strand
TTTATCACTCCTTCGCCGCGCCGTGCACCACAATTGCGGTTTATGGGGGTTATTCCGGCAGTTACACGGCCCACGGCATGCCACCGCGGCAGGGCGAACCGCAAGACGTGGCGGGGCATCATTCGCACGGCTGCGTCGCCGGTGCCGCCTCGTCACCAGAAACCGGTATGTCACCTGAGAAATAGTGCAATCCGTGTGCCGTAGCGTTTCGGAGCGTTTTCGCCTCGGACGCAGCGTCTTGGGCGTCGGCGAAGTCCGCCAGTACTGGCGGAGCGCGGAGGGCGAAGGGGTTCCCATTCGCAATACTTCGCGAATGGAGGTTCCCCGTAGCAGGCGACCCCGCAGCGGGTCGTCGATGTCCGCCAGTACTGGCGGAACAAAGGCGGGCGCAGATGCAGCCAGTCCAAGGCGCTGCGTGTGAGGTGAAACCGCTCTATCGAAAAAGCTTCATCTGGCGTGCATCATCCGGCTTCACGAATGCCCGGCTGGATAGCGCCTCGCTTGGCCGGTGAAGGTCGAAACGCCGCGCCCAGAGTTGAAACATCGCGCCAATCTGCGCGGCCACGGGGCCCTGGTCGCGCATGCGCCGACCGAACGTTCCGTCGTTGAGCCGGCCGCCACGCGTCTGTCGGATCAGGGACGCCACGTGGTCGGCCCGATCGGGAAACTCCCGACGCAGCCACTCGAGAAACAGCAGGTCAACCTGATGAGGCAGGCGCAGCAGAATGTAGCCGGCGGAGTCCGCGCCGGCGTCGGCAACCGCCTCCAGCAGACCGGGAATCTGCGTTTCGGTCAGGCCGGGAATGATCGGCGCCATCAGCACCGTCACGGGTATGTCTGCCTCGGTGAGCCGCCTGACGGCAGCCAGCCTGTCCTGCGGGCAGCTGGCACGCGGCTCCATCTTTGCCGCGACCCGTGAATCGAGGCTCGTGACGCTGATGCAGACGCGGACCGCACGCTCGCGGACAAGCGCCTTGAGAAGATCCAGATCGCGCAGGACCAGGCGGCTCTTGGTCACGACGCTGATCGGCTGACCACACGTGGCGAACAGTTCGATGCAGCGGCGCGTGATCTGCAGCTTCGATTCGATCGGCTGGTAGGGATCGGTCACGCCGGACAGAACAATCGGCTCACCGGTCCACGACGGGCGGGCCAGCTCGCGCCGCAGAATCCGTGGAGCATCGAATTTGGCGAAGATCCTGGTCTCGAATTCGACGCCGCACGAGAGGCCCATCGTCTCGTGGCCGGGCCGTGCGTAGCAGTAAATGCACCCGTGCTCGCACCCGCAGTAGGGGTTGACCGTCCACTTGAACGGCAGATCCGGGCTGTCCACCGGGTTGATGATCGACCGGGAATCGTCGGCATGAACCCGCGTGGCAATCTGCTGCGGCGCCTCAGCCCCTGCCTCCTGGTCGAGATGCTCGCCCAGCACACTGAGGCTGACCGTCTCAAACCGATTTGCCGGGTTCAAGCCGGCCCCACGCCCGCTCGCCGGCCCCGAAGGCAAGGCTCCGGCGTATTCGAACGATTCGGACATACCCTAACATTATGCGAACGGACATGACGAGTCAATGGCTGCGCGTACGAGGTAGGATTTTGACAGGATTTACAGGATCAGAAAGAGATCTACAGGATCTGATCGGGGGCGATATTTCTGAACCAAGTCATCAGACTGGAAAATCACGTTCAAGACGCGGCCTCTGGTCTGCCTTTCACTCGACCTCGACGCGCCCATTCTCACGCAGGACGCCGGTGCCATGCATGGCGTTGACGCGGTCGTCAACCTGCATGCCTGGTTCGATGTCGAAGTGAGTGAACTCGTCAAACTCTGCGTCGGACAGGTTCAAATCGATGTGATTCAGCTCTATTTGCCACTCTCTGTGAACCTTGGTGTCAACACCGCCATTCTTATCATTTGATGGACGAAGGATCTTCTGTCGGTACGTGCCGGACTTCGCGATCCGGATTCCCTGGTGGTCGAAGACACCTTCCGATGTCATTTCATACACGTATCGATTGGTGTAATCCTGGCTGTCGATTGTAGCGCGCCGAACGAGTTGGTGTTCGTCGACCTCGATCGTGAAGCTGCTGACGTCCTCGTCCCAGACTTGAATCATTCCCCGGATTACCAGGTTGCCGTCTTTTTCGTCGACCGATGAGACCGCCGTAATGCGTGGGCATAGCCGATGCCGAGTGCCCATGCGATGTTTCGCCAGGCTCCGGCCAATGTATGTCTTGGTCCAGACTTCGGCTTGATCGTCAGGAACTTTCCGTCGCCGGGCCGCAACTTGCTCGGGTCATCAGAGGGTAACTGCATGTCATCGAGACTACGGATGACCCCGTCCAGTTCGCCCCGCATTGGAGTACATTTGCAAGGCGCCACACTTGTCCTGATTTCGCAGAGACGGTTCCTGTTGGTGCTCAAACATAATGTGGTCGCCTCGATACGTCAGCCGACAGTAGTAGAGCGCTTTGAGGGGCCGGAATTGATTGCAATCGGGATCGGAGCTCAGCGACTTCCAATCCGGTGCAATCCCCGCGTCGTACGAGTACGTGTATTGGAGACTGACGTTGTCGAATCGAAGATCGTTTCGGCGAAGACGATCCAACCACGTGGCGGCGTCTGGTTTGGCGGTCGTTTGCCCGCGGACCTGCGCCGGCCGCGTACCAGATCGTTCAACTTGTTGACAGCAGACGGCCGCTACCGCGAAGGCAAGTAGGAGAGAGAGTCCGATCGCGTATCGCATCAGGATGCTCTAGATCCCGTCGAAATCCGACCGCCGCCCTGCTTTCGACGCCTGCCACCCCCCACCCAACACGAAATCCCATCCTATAGATCCTCAAAATCATGTCGATCCTGTCAAAATCCTACCGCCGCCCTGTCTAGTGCGCGTCAGTCAGCGCGCCTTCCCCCGCCGATCTTCGCCCAGGTGTCGCGCAGGCCGATGGTCCGGTTGAAGACCGGCTCGCCCGGACTCGAATCGGGATCGAGGACGAAGTAGCCCTGTCTTTCGAACTGGTACGGCGCGGCGGGGTTGGCTTCGGCGAGGGCGGGTTCGAGCTTGCAGCCGGTCAACACCTTCAGCGATTCAGGATTGACGTTGTCGAGCCAGTTGCCGCCCTCCGGCACGTCGCCGGGGTCCTCGGTCGAGAAGAGGTGATCGTACAACCGAATTTCGGCGTCGATCGCGTGCGGGGCGCTGACCCAATGCAGCGTGCCCTTGACCTTGCGGCGTTTGCCGTCCGGCCCCGGCGGCGGCGCATCGCCGCCACGTGTTTCGGGGTCGTAAGTGCAACGCAGCTCGACGGGGTTGCCCGCAGCGTCTTTCACGACCTCCTGGCAGGTGATCCAGTAGGCGTATCGCAGGCGGACTTCCCTGCCGGGAGCGAGGCGGAAGAACTTGCGCGGCGGATCTTCCATGAAATCGTCGTGCTCGATGTACAGTTCGCGGCTGAAGGGCACCTGCCGCGAACCGGCCGATTCGTCTTCGGGGTTGTTGACCGCGCTCAGATGCTCAACGCGGTCTTCGGGGTAGTTCGTGATGACGACTTTCAGCGGCTCGAGCACCGCCATCACGCGCCGGGCCGTGCGATTCAGGTCGTCACGCAGGCAGGTTTCGAGCTTGGCGATCTCGATGTTGTTCTCACGCTTAGCGATGCCGGCTTCTAACCAGAAACGGCGGATCGCGGAGGGCGTAAACCCGCGTCGCCGCAGGCCGCACAGCGTCGGCATCCGCGGGTCGTCCCAGCCACTGACGATTCCGGCATCGATCAGCTCGAACAGACGGCGCTTGCTCGTGACCATATACGTGATGTTGCCGCGCGCGAACTCGATCTGCCTCGGCTTGTACTCGACGCCGGCCGGGTAGGCGCCGGCCTCGGCGAGCCGCTCGATGCACCACTCGTACAGCGGGCGGTGAATCTCGAAGCTGATGTCGCACAGCGAGTGCGTGACGCCCTCGACCCAATCGCTCTGCCCGTGGGCCCAGTCGTACATCGGGTAGACGCACCAGGTGCCGGCGGTGCGCGGGTGTTCGGCGTGCAGGATCCGATACAGCACCGGATCGCGCATGACCAGGTTGCCCGCCGCCATGTCGATCTTCGCCCGCAGGACGCGCGAGCCGTCGGGAAACTCGCGGCTTTTCATCCGCTCGAACAGGTCGAGGTTCTCCTGCGGCGTCCGATCTCGAAACGGCGAGGGCCGGCCCGGTTCGGTCAGCGTGCCTCGGGCCGCACGGATCTCGTCGGCCGACTGGTCGTCCACGTAGGCCGCGGAAACCTTGATCAGCGCCAGCGCCCACTGGTAGAGCTGCTCGAAATAGTCGGATGCGTAGCATTCGTTCTTCCAGGAAAACCCGAGCCACGCGACGTCCTGCTTGATCGCGTCGATGTATTCCTGTTCTTCCTTGACAGGGTTGGTGTCGTCGAAGCGGAGGTTCGTGTAGCCGTCGAAGTCCTCGGCGATGAGAAAGTCGATGCACATCGCCTTGGCGTGGCCGATGTGCAGGTATCCGTTGGGTTCGGGCGGGAATCGCGTGATCACCGGCGGCCGATACCGGCCGGACGCGAGGTCTTCCTGAACCGCCACGCGGATGAAATCTCGCAGCGCGCCGTCGGGCCGGCGCGAGTTGGCATTGTCGGCGGCGGCGGTTGTCATGTTCATCAAGATATCATATCGGCGTACCGGAACCCAAAGCGATCCACTACAATCGGCGCGATGAGCGAAGAACCTGTCGTCACGCGCTTTGCACCGAGTCCGACCGGAGCGCTGCACGTCGGCGGGGCCCGGACGGCGCTATTCAACTGGGCTTTCGCGCGGGGCCGCGGGGGAAAGTTCATCTTGCGTATGGAGGACACCGACCGCAAGCGGTCGAGCGCTTCGAGCGCGCAAACCATCCTCGACGACCTGAAATGGCTGGGGCTCGATTGGGACGACGGTCCCCACTACCAGAGCGAACGCCTCGACATTTACAACCGGCATATCGAACAGCTTCTCGAATCCGGCCGGGCCTTGGTGCCGCAGGACGATCCGGACATCGTCCGCTTCCGGATGGGGCAGGATGTGGCCTTCGACGATGCGGTTTACGGCCCCATCGCTGTCAAGGCCGCGGAACTCGAGGACTTCGTGATCCGCAAAAGCGACGGTTTCCCCACCTTTCACCTTGCCGTCGTGGTCGACGATGCGGCGATGGGCGTGACACACGTCATTCGCGGCCAGGAGCACCTGACGAACACGACCAAGCACGCAGCCCTTTATGACGCGCTGGGGGTCGATCGTCCGGTCTGGGCCCACACGCCGTCGATCATGAACCCCGACGGATCGAAGATGTCGAAACGCGACAAGGCGAAGGTGGCGCGCAAGGCACTGAAGCAATGGCTGGCGGAGCACGACAACGAACCGGAAGCCCTGGGAACCATGGCTGCGCTCGCCAACATCGACGTCGAGGCGCTCAAGTCATTCCAGGACAAGAAGAGCGACGACGTCGAGACCGCCGAGAAACTCGCCGATCCCTCAGTCATTCCGGACGTGACGCTTCCGGAGATCGACGTGATCGATTTTCGACACGGTGGATTCCTTCAGGAGGCGTTTTGCAATTACATCGCCCTGCTGGGCTGGAACCCCGGCAACGACATCGAGCGATTCGACATGGACTTTCTGGTCAGTCGATTCGATCTGGATCGGATGGGAAAGGCGAATTCGCGATTCGACCGGGGAAAACTGGCCGCCTTCAATGGAGAGTTGATCGCGAAGCTCCCGGCGCAGGACTGGATACAGCGCCTGCGCAGCCATCTGAACGAACATCACGAGTCGTTCAGCGAGCTTGCGGCGAACGATGGCAATTTCGCCAGGTTCGCAGAGGCCTACCAGGCACGCAGCCGTACACTGGATGAACCGGCGCAGCTTGGCGAATTCCTGGTCGTCGAAAGCCAATCCATCACCTACGACGACAAGGCCGTCAGAAAGGTGCTGGCAAAGAACGACAACCAGGGCTTCGAAGTGCTCGAGGTCCTGAATTCAAAGCTGGAGTCGTGCGACTGGTCCGCCGAATCGCTCAATGCGCTGATCAAGGGCCACGCCGACGAACATTCGCTGGGGATGGGCCAGGTCGCGCAGCCGCTGCGCGTGGCCGTCTGCGGCAGCACCGTGAGCCCGCCCATCGATTTGACACTGGTCATCCTCGGCCGCGACGAGACGCTGGCCCGCATCCGCCGGTGCATGTCGCTGCTGTCCGCGCAGCAATGAACTACTGGCTCATCAAATCCGAGCCCGCCACCTGGTCGTGGGCGGATCACGTCCGTGCCGGCACGACCGAATGGGACGGCGTGCGCAACCACCAGGCGAAACTGAACCTTCAGGCGATGGCCCGAGGCGACAAGGCGTTCTTCTACCACAGCGGCAAGGAGAAGCAGATCATGGGTTTCGTCAGCGTGGTCAGGACCTACTATCCCGACCCCTCCGATCCGACCGGGCGCTTCGTCATGGTCGACTTCAAGGCCGACGGCCCGCTGAACACGCCGGTCACTCTCGCACAAATCAAGGATGACAAGCGCCTCAGGAACCTTGCCCTCGTCAAGAACACGCGCCTCAGCGTCCAGCCCGTGGACGCCACGTCGTGGCGAATCGTCAGTAACATGGGTAAGTGACAGAGTGCCGCCTGAGAAAGCGACGGAGCGACGAAGGGGGAGGCAAAAGGACTCATTAGCGAGACACCAGGAACCATGCGAAAGTCCCCATACGCCCGACGCCGGACGGACGCACGAACTACAACCCTTCGTCGCTTCGTCGCTCCGGCGCTCCGTCGCTTTGTTATACCCGTCCATTATTCCGACCACTGGACCAACAAATGTCCCTGATCGTCACCGGCAGCATCGGGATCGACAGCGTGGAAGCGCCGACCGGCACCGCCTTTGAGGTGCTCGGCGGATCGTGCGTCTATTTCGCGGCCGCGGCCAGCTTCTTCGGTCCGGTGCGCCTCGTGGGCGCGGTCGGTGACGACTTTCCCGACGAGCATCTGGACGTTCTGAATCAGTTCGACATCGATCTGACCGGTCTCGAGCGCCGCGACGGCTCGCGAACGTTTCGCTGGCACGGCAAGTACCTGCAGAACATGAACAGCCGCGAGACCGTCTCGGTCGAGCCCAACGTCCTGGCCGAGGCCTTTCCGCCGGTACCGCCCTCTTTCCGTGACAGCCAGTACCTCTTTCTGGCCAATACACACCCGGCGGCACAGCTTGAACTGCTGGATCAGTTCCCCGATCGAAAGCTGGCGGTGGCCGACACAATGGATCTCTGGATCGACACCGAGCGGCCGGTGCTGCTGGACCTGCTGGGGCGCATCGACGGCCTGGTATTGAACAACGATGAGGCCGAGCAGCTCACCGGCGAGCCGAATCTCATCAGCGCGGCGATGAAAATCGTGGACATGGGGCCGAAGTTCGTCGTCATCAAGAAGGGCGAACACGGCGCCCTGATCGAACACGGCGGCGCCCGGGCCGTCCTGCCTGCCTACCCGGCGAAGGACGTCGTCGACCCGACCGGCGCCGGCGACAGCTTCGCGGGCGGCATGATGGGGGTCCTGGCTGCGAACGACGACCACTCACCGGCCGCCATGCGCCGGGCCATGGCTTACGGGACGATTCTGGCAAGCTTCAACATCGAGTCGTTCAGCCTCGAGCGCCTCGGCCAGATCAGCCGCGAGGATATCGAGCAGCGGTTCAACGAGTACCGGGAGATGCTGGCGCTTGAATGAGATCGCTTCAGGTGACGTCGTTTCGGATAACAAATAACAAACAATAAACAGTAAATCACAACTGTTCGGTTAAGCACACGATTGTCTCATTTAAACCTTAACAAGACAACGCTTTACCTCAGTTTTAAAATTCATCGACTTCAACTCTGTCGACGATTTCGGCCAAGATTCTTCCAGTTT
>CAUZBA010000129.1:0-7981 GCA_963577635.1 Phycisphaerae bacterium | reverse complement strand
CCACGGTCGATGCAGCCTGGCGGCGCACCGCGACTTCCGGGAAGCTGAAAACGATCGCTACGTCATCGGATTCAACCCGTATCAGGATGGCGATCAGACCCTTCTGGTGGCGCGGATGACCGCGAGCGACGGGCGCCTGCTGGCGACGATGGTGAATTACGCGTGTCACCCGACCACCCTGGCGTGGGGCAATCAGTTGATCTCACCCGATTTCCCGGGGGCGATGCGCGAAATCGTCGAGCAAGCGACCGGTGTGCCCTGCGTGTTCGTGCAGGGTGCATCCGGCGAGCTGGGGCCGCGCGAGGGATTCGTCGCGGACGTGGAAGTCGCCGACCGGAACGGCCGCCAGCTTGGCTATGCCGCCCTGTCGGTCATCGAATCGATGCCTCCCGCCGGCACCTTATATAGGTACGACGGGGCGGTCGTGTCCGGCGCGACGATCGGAACCTGGAATTACAAGCCGATCGGTGACGAGCGTCGCGTTTCGACGGGCGCCTGGCAGTCGGCTCGGACAGCGATCGACCTTCCCTACCTTCCCGACCTGCCGTCGATCGCGAAGGCCGAGTCAGATCTCGCCAGCGCCAGGGCCGACGCAACCAACGCACAATCAGCAGGAGACGACGCCCGGGCCCAGGACTGTCGAGCCCTGGTCGAAAGACAGGCCAGGTTGCTCTGTCGCCTGAGGGGGCTCCCGCAGGGAGGCACGTTTCCCTACCGTGCGGTTGCCTGGCGCATGGGCGACGCCATATGGCTGTCTGTTCAGGCCGAGCCCTACAGCGTGCTTCAGACTCAGCTTCGTCAACGGTTTGCCGGCACGCCGATTGTCGTGGTCTCGATGTCGGACGATTGGGGGCCCGCGTATCTGCCTCCGAGGGATCTGTACGGGAAGGGGATCTACCAGGAATCGATCGCCGTGCTCGCGCCAGGCTGTCTCGAACGGCTCATCGCGGAATTGACTGGGATCATCGAGCGGATTCAGCAGAACGATTGAAAAGTGCGAGCGATTTCTTTTGACCGGAGGAACAACGTTATGGCTGGGAAACAGAACGGCAGGGTCGCAGACAAGGTGGCCATCGTCACGGGTGCCGCATCGGGGATCGGCGAGGCGACGGCGATTTGCCTGGCCGAGCAAGGCGCGGCGATAAGCGTCGTCGATATCGACGAGGCGGGTGGTCGCAGGGCGGTCAAGAAGATCGAGAAGGCCGGCGGGCGAGCCCTGTTCATCAAGGCCGACGTGGGGAAGGCGGCGCACGCGCGGCGCATGGTGGATCAAACTACCAGGAAGTTCGGGCGGCTCGACATCATTCACAACAATGCCATCTGGTACAAGGTCGCCCCGGCGACAAAGCTGGAAGAAAAGGACTGGGACCGCACCATCGCGGTGGGGCTGAAGGCCGTCTACCTCAGTGCCAAGTACGGCATTCCAGCGATGCTTCGGACCGGCGGGGGCAGCATCGTGAACACCAGTTCGGTCCACGCGTTAGCGAGCTTTCCGGAGCACACCGCGTACGATTCGGCCAAGGCAGGCATTCTGGGTCTGACGCGCACTCTGGCGATCGATTACGGCCCGAAGATTCGCGTCAACGCGGTGCTTCCTGGAGCGATTCTGACGCCGCTCTGGACCCGGGCACGCGTGCCTGCCAAGGCGAGGAAACAGTTCGCTGATCTCGTGCCGGCGAAGCGTTTGGGCACGTCCGAAGACGTCGCCCATGCCGTTTTGTACCTGGTGTCGGACGAGGCTTCGTTCGTCACCGGAACGTCTCTGGTTGTCGACGGCGGGATGCTGTGCCGCACGATGTAGACCCGCATTTCTCACGAGTTTCACCGCCCATTGTTCGGATCCCGGGGTCTTGCTATTGTCTTGCCTGCCCCGGTCAGGACGGATGCCTCGGTATGGACGGGATCAGGACCCGATCGGAAGTTCACAAGCAGTTGGTCGGTCAGGGTGTGGACGCGATCGACACGCCCGCGCTGGTCGTCGACTTGGGCCTCCTGGAGGCGAACCTGGAACGCATGTCGCACTATTTCTCCGACAGGCATTGTTCCATTCGGCCACACTTCAAGAGCCACAAATGCGTCGAGCTGTCTCGGCGGCAGCTGTCGGCTGGAAACGCGTCGGGTATCACCTGCGCCAAGCTGTCGGAGGCCGAACAGCTGGTCGACGGCGGGATCAATGACGTCCTGATCGCCAACCAGGTCGTCGGCCGTCGCAACGCGCGGCGCCTGGCGGAGCTCAATCGAATGGCCACCGTACGCTGCGCGATCGATTCCGTGGAATCGATCCGCGAGCTTGGCGAGGCCGCGAACGATCTGGACACCGTGATTCCGGTGCTGGTCGAGGTCGACATCGGTATGAAGCGTTGCGGCGTGCCGCCGGGAGATCCGACGCTCGAGGTGGCCGTCAGGGCCGCGCAAGCGGCCGGAATCCGGTTCGACGGACTTCAGGGTTATGAGGGCCACCTGGTGAACATCGAAGATGTTCAGGAGCGGGCCGAACGGACGCGCGAGTCCATCACCACGCTGATTCAGACCCGGCGCCAGTTGGAGCAGGCCGGGGTAGAGGTCACGCTGGTTTCCGCCGGCGGCACGGGCACGTACGACGTGACGGGCAACATCGATGGCGTCGATGAGTTGCAATGCGGCAGTTACGCGTTGATGGACTGGTCCTACGCGAAAATTCGCCCTGAATTCCCCGTGTCCCGCTGGATTCTGGCCACCGTGATCTCCGCGCGGGATCATCAAGCGGTCTTCGACGTGGGCGTGAAGGGCACCGGCTGCGAGTTCGGCCCGCCGATCGTTCGGGATCACCCGGATGCGAAGGCCCGCTACACCGCCGAAGAGCACACACCGTTCACGCCGCTGACCGCCGCAATCGGCGATCGATTCTTCCTGGCGCCGTCTCACGGGTGCACGACGAACAACCTGTATCGGGAAATGTGGATCACGCGCGACGACCGGATCGTCGACGTTTGGACCATTGAAGGTTCCGGATGCCTGACCTGAACAACGGCGCAAGCGACACGACATGATTCTCGATTCGCACGTCTACACGTTCCTGCCGGTTGACAGCTCCAGAGGGTACGAGAGCAGCCGGGAGCACCTGCAAATCGCGCAGGCAAGCCACGCCAGACACCATCAGCCGTCGTTCCGGCTGAGCGACCGGTCGCCGTCGCAGTCGATCGCGCTGAATCCCGAAGGTGAGACGGACTACGACCGAATGCCCGACCTCAACTTCCGGGCCGACCACGCCGCGGGCCGCGTCGTCTGGACGGTTGACGGCGACGATCACACAAAGCACTTCTACCCACCGAATCTCAGGGGCCTGGAGTTCACGCCGCAGAGTTTGATCTGCGAGATGGATCATGCGGGCGTGGATGTAGCCCTCATCCACACCGATCCCATGCTTGTGCGCGACAGCACCTACCTTGCCGAGTGCGTCGGACGGTATCCAGATCGCCTGCGTTCGATGGCCCCGGTCGACGAGTGGCGGATCAAAGGCGAAACGGACGCCGTGATCGATGAACTCACGACGGCCATTACGGTCCACGGCCTGCACGTGATCAAGTTCATCCCACCCTTGACGCTGCGCGCCGGACCGGAGCCGTGGGACGACGGTCCCTATCGGCCGTTCTGGGAGGCGGCGACCGCTCTGGGCGTGCCGGTATTCTTTACGCTCGGTACCGGCCCCATCAAGAGCGCGGACGATCCGGCGGATGTGCAGCGGGCTGGTTACATGGATGAGTTGGCGACGGTGATGCGCTGGATGGAACGCTACCCCGAAGCCGTGTGCAGCCTCACCCACGGGTTTCCGTGGCGGGTTTTTCTCGAGGGCGACCACATCGAGCTTCCGAACGAGATCTGGACGCCGTTCCAGAACCCGAAGCTCAGCATTGAGGTGTGCTTTCCGGTCCGGCTCGGCGACATTTTCGACTATCCCTACGAACGATTGCGCCCGACGCTTCAGGAAATGGTCGAGCGCATCGGCGCCGGTCGTCTTCTGTGGGGGACGGACATGCCCTTCCAGAACCGGTTCTGCACGTACAGGCAGTCCCGCAAGTGGATCGAGGACTACTGCACGTTCCTTAGTAGCGCGGAACTCGCCGCCATCATGGGGGGCGCGGCGGCGCGTGTCCTGGGACTGAGTTGAATCCGCTCTAATCAGGTCCGACCGGACAGCCCATCAAGGGGTGCGGCTTCGCCCGTTGCAAATCCGAGTGATCCAGCCGATACTGCTCCTCCCTTGGCGGGTTGAGCGGAACATCAATCGAAAACAGAATCGCGGTTCAACGCGAAAACTCGAAACAGGAGTTCGCCATGCGTCGAAGTAAAGTCCTGGAGAAGTTGAGAAACGACGAGCCAGTCCTATGCACGAACATTAATGCCGGCGTCCTTCCCCTGCTCATGGAAATGGCCGGGAAGGTCGGCATCGACGCCGTCTGGATCGACATGGAGCACCGGGATTATTCCTGGTCGGACGTCAAGCAGATGGTCACCGCGGGCCGCCTGGCGGATATCGACTCCATGGTCCGCATCCGAAAGGGCGAGGGCTATACAACGTTCTTCCGACCGTTGGAGGATGGCGCCGCAGGAATCATGGTGCCTCACGTCACGACCGCGGACGAGGCGAGGGACGTGATCAGGAACGCCAAGTTCGCTCCCGAAGGATTGCGAGGCCTGGAAACCGTGATGCAGGACGCCGACTGTTCGCTGGCAGATGCGCACGAATACATGCAGCACGCCAATCGCGAAACATTCATCGCGATTCAGATCGAGGACCGTGAAGGGGTCGATGCGATCGATGAGATCGCCGCCGTCGCGGGCATCGACATCTTCTTCATCGGTATCGGGGATCTCACGCAGAGCTACGGGAAACCGCTGGATTTCGAGAACCCCCAGATCACGGACGCGATTTCAAAGATCTCGGCGGCCGCCGCCCGCAACAACGTTCACTGGGGCATGCCCTGCAGATCGGTGGAGCATGCGGGTGAGTTGATCGATCGGGGTGCCCGGTTCATCAGTCTCGGTGCGGATATCTACGTCATGGCGCAGTTCTATCAGAAGCTCCATGGCGAATTTCATGACATGCTGAAAAAGCGAAAAGGATGAGGTCGTTTGACGGTGAAGTTCCGGCACGACGACGCATGGAAATCGCCGCATCATGAATGCGAAACAGAACGCCTCGCCGACCGTTCAGGAGCTGTTCGATCTGACCGGACGCGCAGCGCTATTGACCGGTGGATCCGGACACCTGGGTACGGCCCTCGGCTCCGCACTGGCCGAAGCCGGCGCATCGGTTGTCGTTTCCAGCCGGGACCGCAAGCGGGCGGAAGCGGCGGCCGCCAAGTTGCCGGTGACGGGAGAAGCGAGTCACTGGGGCGTTGAAATCGACCACAAGAATGAGGCTTCCATCCAATCGGGTTTCGCCGAGGCGATCGAGCGCAGCGGCGGCCTGGACATCCTGGTCAACAACGGCCAGGGCGGGGCCGCTGACGACCTGACAACGGTCACCGCCGACGGTTTCAACAGCCATCTGGATAATGCGACCGGATATTTTCTCCTGGCTCGGCTGATGCGCGACCACGCCGTCGAACGGGGAAAACCGGCCAGCGTTATTCTGATCGGCTCGATGTACGGCACGGTCGGGTCATACCCGGACGCTTACGCGGGGATTCCTGGTGCGGTCAGCCCTGTCGCCTACCACGCGCTGAAGGGCGGTATCATTCATATGACACGGCATCTGGCCGTCTACTGGGCGAAGGATCGTGTGCGCGTCAATTGCCTCAGCCCGGGGCCGTTTCCGTCGTCCAAGGCCCCGCCGGAACTGGTCGATCGACTTTGCGACAAGAGTCCGATGGGCCGGATGGGTCAACCGCACGAACTCAAGGGAGCGGTTGTGTACCTGGCCGGCGACGCCGCCAGCTACATGACCGGCCATAACATGGCCATTGACGGCGGATGGACCGCCTGGTGACGACCGGTCGGAGCCATTGAAATGTCGAGCAAGGCACCGCCGCAATCGGATCGCATCGCCGAATCATTGCGTCTCTACGCCCGGGCCAGTCAACTGATTCCGGGCGCGACCCAATTGATCAGTCGGCGTCCGTCACAATTCGCGTCCGGCGTCTCGCCGATTTTCGCCGAACGTGCTTTGGGCGCGCGATTCTGGGACGTCGACGGCAACGAATACATCGACTGGGCCAGCGGCATTCGAGCGATCATCCTCGGCTACGCGGATCCGGTCGTGAACGAGGCGGTCCGCGAGCAGCTCGGTCGGGGCACGACCTATTCGGTCAGCCACGAAGTGGAACTCGAACTGGCCGAAGAGTTGGTTCGTACGATTCCGTGCGCGGAGATGGTCCGCTACGCCAAGGGAGGCGGCGAAGCCTGTGCCGTGGCTGTCCGCATCGCGCGCGGTGTCACTGGTCGCGACAGGATTCTTTTCTGTGGCTATCACGGCTGGCATGATTGGTACCTCGCGGCGAATCTGGCCGAAGAGGCGAATCTCAGCGAGCACCTGTTCCCGGGCATCGAGCCGATCGGCGTGCCCAAGAGCCTGGAAGGGACCGCGATCCCGTTTCCGTACGGCGACACGGCGGCGCTTGGGGAAAGACTCGACGCCCACCGCGGGCAGGTGGCGGCCGTCATGCTCGAGCCGATGCGTTCCGACTTTCCACCCGAGGGTTATCTGGAAAGCGTCGTCCAGCTCGCCCACGATCACGGTGCGATCGTGATCTTCGACGAAGTCTCGACCGGATTCCGCCTGTCGCCCGGCGGTGTGCAACCGGTGCTCGGCGTCGAGCCCGACCTGGCCGTCTTTGCAAAATCGCTTTCGAACGGCCACGCGATGGGCGCGGTCGTCGGCCGCCGGGAGGTGATGGAGCCGGTCGCCCGGATGTTCATCTCCAGCACCAACTGGAGCGACACGCTCGGCATTCGCGCCGCGCTCACGACGCTTCGAGAAATTCGTCGGCGCGACGTACCGGCGCACCTCGACAAGGTGGGCCGCGAATTGAAAGAGGGCGTCAACCGCGTCGCCGACGAAAGCGGGCTCGCCGTCCGCTGTGTCGGACTCAATGTGGCCCCCTCGTTGCGGTTCGACGTCGAGGACCCGCTTCTGCATCGAAAGGTGAACACGCTCTACATTCAGGAGATGGCCAAGCGCGGCTGTCACGGCCATGCCGCTTTCGTCGTCAACGGCGCCACCGGGCCGGCCGAGCTCGAGCAGACGTTCGAAGCAGCCCGCGAGACCTTCGCGCTGATTGAGCAGGGGCTGAGCACGAACCGCATCGACGAGCTGCTTCAATGCGAGTTGCAGCAGTCCGTGTTCCGAAGGCTGGTTCAGTGATTGATCCACTGCACCGGCATCGCACATCTGTACGCCGCGCGAGACGTTCGACAAT
Source organism: Phycisphaerae bacterium (assembly GCA_963577635.1). GTDB lineage: Bacteria > Planctomycetota > Phycisphaerae > Phycisphaerales > Phycisphaeraceae > CAUZBA01. The sequence continues at coordinate 581 of CAUZBA010000129.1, read as the reverse complement.
CGTGATCAGCACGTGATGGAGTGTGCCGTGAAGAAACGTGTGCTCGTGATTGGCGGCGGATCGATCGGAGAACGGCACATCCGTTGCTTTCAGCAGTCGGGCCGGGCCGACGTGGCCTTGTGCGAGATCGACGACGCCGTGCGCCAGCGCGTGGCCGATCGCTATTCGGTGCACAACGCGTTCGCGGATTTCGATGCCGCCGTCGCGTCACGGCCGGAGATTGCGGTCATCTGCACGCCCGCTCACCTGCACGTTCCCATGGCCGGCCGCCTTTGCGATGCCGGTGCGCATCTGCTTGTCGAAAAACCCCTGAGCGTCTGCACCGACGGTGTCGACGGTCTGATCGCGGCGGTCCGCGGGCGGCAACTGATCGCCGCGGTCGCCTACACGTTCCGGGCACACCCGGCACTGGAAGACATGAAGCGCGCGATCGACGAAAGCCGCTTCGGCCGGCCGGTACAGGTGGTGGCGGTCAGTGGCCAGCATTTCCCCCACTATCGGCCCGCCTATCGAGAAACGTATTACACCGACCGGGCAACCGGCGGCGGCGGGATTCAGGATGGGCTGACACACCTGGTCAA
>CAUZBA010000128.1:0-7988 GCA_963577635.1 Phycisphaerae bacterium | reverse complement strand
CTGTCGGTGTCGATGCCTGCCGAGACGATCGGCCGTGAGCAGCTGTCGAAGCAAACGATCCGTGTGACCAGCAGGGGCGCGAGCGATTCCGGTGCGTTAAGGTTGAGAACGCGATTTCGCGACCCGTCGAGCGCGGCGCGACCGTTCCACGCCGCCGAAAAGCGCGGGGCGCCCGATTCCCATTGGACATTCAAGATCCCATCCCTGCCCGCCGGTTCGTACCGGTTCGATGTCATCGCCGAGAGCGACAGGGGCGTCGAGGCCTGGGCGACCCGGCAGTTTGTGATCACGACGGAAGAACAGGTGGCCGATGTGACGCTTGTCCGCGACTGGGGCGTGCCGGGCAAGCCGATCGATGGAACGGTCGCCCTCAAGGTGATTGATAACGAACAGCGTACGCTCCGCGTCCAGGCGATCGACCGCTACGGGCGCGCATTGGTGCAAAGGGACTTCCCGACCCCGGGGCAATCGGTGCGTTTCTCGCTCCCCACGACCTCGGCGATGCCTAATTTCCTGGCCATCAAGGCAACGCTTACCACCGAGGAAGACCAGATCGTGCGCGCCTATTCTATTCCATACAAGATTCCCCACGCCAGGCACGAGCAGTGGCACTACATCGTGTGGGGCAAGCTGTACGCGCACGGCAAGCTCGACATCGCCGAATACCTGCTTGCCGCGTCCGGCGTCACTTCGCGCATGGAAACGGGCGGCGTGCCCTGGTGGTACATGTCGCGAGTGGGGCTCAACTTCACGCCTCTGGTGGCCAGCGGCACCTACCGGCCACCCGATACCGGGCCGCAGGTGCCCCAGTGCAAACCTGACGGGACGCTGTTGGCCGACGGCTGCTGGAATGCCGAGCCGGATCTCTCCAAGCGTCTTGAGGAGTATGTCAGGAAGCAGGCGGGCTTTCGCGCCGGCGGCGTACTGGTTTACGACATGGGAGACGAGCAGGCGACGCGCGGCAGCTGCCTACACCCGTCTTGCTGGAACGTGTACCAGGGCTACCTGAACGATCAGTACGGCGGCGATATCGCGGCGCTCAACGCCTCCTGGGGAACTTCCTTCGCGACGTTCGAAGCGATCGAGCCCGTGATCGACGTAACGGCGGTCTCCTGGATCAGGGAGCCTGATCGCACCGGTCGGATCAAGACGTATGCCAACAACGAGCAGTCGTCAGTCGGCCCGCCGCCGGGTTCCACGGCCTGGAACAAACAGAACAAGAGCTATCCCCGCTGGTACGATCGCCGGGCCTTTCAGTTCTGGAACTTCGCGAACTACATCGGGCGGTACACCGCCGCGGTGCGCCGGCAGGACCCCGGGGCGCTGTGCGGCGTGGAAGGCACGTTTGAGGACCTCGATCAGGACATCGACACGATCGTGAAGCACATGGGTTACTGGATGCCTTACTCCTGGCGGGATGGTTCGATGCCCAACGAGGTGATCCGGTGCGTCGCGCCGCGCGGGTACCGGCACGGCAACTTCATCGGCATGACGAATTTCTGGCACTGCTTCCTGCGCGGGGCGAACACCGTCGGTAAATGGCGCATCGACAACCTGCTGGATCAGCAGATGGGGTTGACGCCGTCGTACCGCAGGATGACCGATTCGGCCCGCATCGTTTTCGACGGTCTTGGCACGCTGCTCAATGTCCACAAGCGCACGCGAATGCTCCACGACGGCATCGTGATGTTGCACTCGTATCCCTCGTTCCAGGCGATCAAACTCCAGGCCGGACCCAGCTACGGCCTGGCCAAGGGCCGGGACGAAGACGGCGGCTGGAATCCCCCGGAGGCCGACGTGCACAAGCGATGCCACAAGGCCTGGCATCGGGCGATCCGCTCGTGCGGGCTTCAGTTCGACTACGTGACGGATCGACAGATCGTGCGTGGCGAATTCGACCTGTCCGCCTACAAGGTCATGATCCTCTCGCAGTGCGAGTCGATTGGCCCCGAAGAACAGCGTGTCATCCGTGACTTTGCGGCCGCCGGCGGGACGGTCATCGCTGACGTGCGGCCCGGTCTCTACGGGGCGCGATGCAAACCGCGCGAAGACGGCGTCCTGGACGACCTGTTCGGCGTGCGCCACACCGGCAACGTCGAGGCGATGGCTACGCCCGGGCGGATCGCGGCCACCATCGGCGGCCGCGCGTTCGCGGTCGAGGCACTGGAGATGGTGGTCAACCCTGCGGTGCAACTGGCCGGCGGCCGGGCGCTGGGCCGGGCCGGCGACACGCCGATCTGCATCGTCAACGAAGTCTCCAAAGGGCGCGCGATCCTGCTCAACTTCCCCATGTGGTCCTTTCCGAACACGGCTCTTCACGACGAGTCCGGTGAAGCCTCGGAATTCGTCAAGGCGCTTTTCGCAGCCGCCGGCGTCGAGTGGCCCCTTCGGGTCCTGGACGAATCGGGCCGGCCGCACAGGAACATCGAGGTGATGCGCTGGCGCACTGGTGAAGGCGTCGAGGTGGCGGCGCTCTACGGCCCGGACAGGGACACCTGGCCCGATGTCCATCCGCCGGTGGCCCCGCTGCCGTTCGACGGACTGGATACGCCCGTGCCCGTGACCGTGGCGCTGCCGCAGAAGAAGCACGTTTACGAGATGCGCACCGGGCGGCGATCGGGACCGACCGGCGAGTTTTCGACCGGCGTTCGGCCGTGGTGGGCAACGCTTCTGGTTCTCAGCGAACGCGAACTGCGGGCGCCCGTCCTGCGTGCGGCCGGCGGCCCGGCGCAGCGCGGCGGGATGCTGGAGGTAGATGTCCGGATCCCCGGGTCTGCCGGACTTCGCGCCCTTAAGTTGCGGGCGAAGGGGCCCGGCGGCGGGGATGCCCCCTGGCTTTCCCGCAGTGTCATTGTCGAGGACGGTGCCGCGCAGGTTCAACTGCCGATCGCGTACAACGAAGAACCGGGTAAATGGACGGTGACGACGACGGACCTTTTCACGTCGGAACCCGCCACAGTTTCGTTCGTCGTAGAGTAGGTGTACGGCTACAGAAAACCTCACGAAGGAGTGTCATGCGAGGTAACCCCAAAGGGACATTCGGGATTTGGGCACTGGTCCTTCTGACCGGCACCGCTGCGGCGGCGCGGCAGTGGCATACCGAGGAATGGGTCGAGTACGAGAACGCATTGACGAACGAGGTCCCGACGCCTCACACGAAGTGGGCGAAGCCGTACGCCCGCGGGTCGGTCCGCGTCCTTTTCTTCGGCCACAAGGACAGCAAACGCTGGATGATCTGGGGCCCGGGCACACGTTTCGCCGTGGAGCTCATGCAGCGGTTCGATATCGACGGCGACGCGGTGCTGGTGGATCCCCAGGTTGACACGCAAGACGCTGCCAGGAATCCGGAGCAACTCGGTGTCTACGGCGGCGAGATCGGCGAAAAGCGTCTGTCGCGGCTGCTCGAGATGCCGTACGACTGCTACGTGTTCGGCACCGATGAGCTGCCGCCCCACATACCCGTCGACGCGCGGGACAGGATCCTCGACCAGGTAAGGAAAGGGGCCGGCCTCATCATCAAGGGTAAGATCGACGAATCGCTGACGGGCGAATTGACGAAACTCGATGACCCGCCGCCGGCCGTTTCGGGACTCAACGCCGATCTCTACTCACTCGGCGAGGGACGCGTGGTGGCGTACCGGGGCCGGCCCTGGAACCTCTGGGGACGCAAGCCAGCGGAGATCTTCGACCTGGCGCCCATCTTCGGCGTGAACCTGGCGATGGACGTCGACATATTGGCCGAGGGCCGCGCCCTGCTGTGGGCCGCCCGCAGGGAGCCCGATCTGGAGCTTTCCATCTCCGTCGGTCCGGCCGAGATCCCGCGCGCCGAAATTTCGAATCATTCGATCGAGGTGACCTGGAAGGGCGAGGGACTCACGAAGCCACTCGACGTCGCGGTGCGCATCCGCTCGCAGTCCCGCGGCTCACGCGACCTGCCGCCGGCCGCGGCGCTCGCTCCAGACCAGGGCGAAAAGACATTTCCGCTGCCGGTTCTGCCGGCCGGCAGGTACTGGGTTGACGCAGTGGCGCGAAGCGCTCGGGGCATCGAATCTTCGGCGGTCACGTCGTTAATCGTCACCAGCGACGAGCAGGTAACCGGCGTGAAGCTCGATCGCGAATGGGGCGAGGCCGGAGAACTGATCCGGGGAAGCGTCACCGTGAAAACGTCCCATCGCGCGCAACGCACACTGCGCGTGCAGGCGATTGACAAGTACGGTCGTGCCTTGTCGAGGCAGGAGTGGCGCAGCCCGGGAGCCGCCGTGGCGTTCTCGCTACCGACACAATCCTGGATGCCCAACATGGTGGGTGTCGAGGCCGTGCTGATGTCCGGTGACGAGCCGATCAGCTACGCCTATTCGTACAATTCCTACACGATCCCGCACCGAAGGCACGACCAGTTCAACTTCATCACCTGGGGCCGGTTGTACGCCGGGGGATACGGCGGTTTTCTCGCGGAGGAGGCGCTCGTCAGCATGGGGATTACCTCGCGGATCGAGACCACGTACATGCCCTGGTGGTTTATGACCCGCGCCGGGATGAACTACACGCCGTATTGCCGCAGCGGCATCCCCAACGGGCGTGCCATGCCATTCCGGAACTTTTCCTTCAGCCTCGGTTCGCGCAAGCACACGATCCCGAAGGTTGACGCCAGCGGCGTGCTGGCCAGAGCGGACGGCTGTCTGAACGACGAGCCGTCCGCCTCCGAGAACATCAAGGGATATCTCGACGCCGAGATGGATTTTCGTTCCCACGGCGTGCTGGTCTACAGCACCGGAGACGAAAAGCTCACATTCGTGTCGTGTCTGCACCCTGCCTGCTGGAAGAAATACCTGGAGTATCTGGCACTTCAGTACGGAAGCATCGACGCGCTCAATGCCTCGTGGGGAACTTCGTTCGGGGCGTTCGCCGAGATCAAACCGCTCATCGACGAGACGGCCTATCCCGAAATTGAAGACGAACAGGATCGCCGGTCGGTAATCCTGGGCAATGCCAACAACGCCTGGTCGTGCTTGTTTCGGCCGCCGGGGTCAAAAACCTGGGATGAGAGCAAGAAAAACTACCCGCGATGGTTCGACCGCCGCGCGTTCCAGTATTGGAATTACGCGAAGCACGTCGAGCGCTTTCGCGAAGCGGCCCGGAAGATCGATCCGCTCGCGAAGTCCGGTCAGGAGGGCTCCCTGTTCGGCACGGAGCAGGATGTGGACCTGATCGTCCGTCATACGGACTGGTGGGTGTTCTACAACAGTCCAACGCTCGAGATCGCCCGGTCCATCGCTCCGCCGGGGTACACCTTCGGCAAGTGGTTCGGCTACGACAACAGCGAGAGCAACGTCAGCCAGTTCTGGTGGAGCTTCCTGAGGGGCAGCAACTGCCAGGCGTGGTGGCGCGTGGACCACTTTCTGAACATGCGCGTTGGGCCGGGAAGAAGCCGTGGGATTGTGGAAAGCGCCCGGCCCGTTTTCGACGGCTTGGGTACGCTCCTGAATGTGCGGTCGCGTCCGGAGCACGACGGTATCGTGATGCTGCACTCGTTTCCCTCGGCCCAGGCCAGCTACCTCGAGGCGGGTCATTCGTACGGAACGTACGCCGAGCGCCCCGGGATCACTAAGGGTGACGACTGGCCGATTCGGCCCGCCGGCAACATGCACGTCACCTGGCACCGGGCGATCCGGTCGCTTGGCCTGCAATTTGAGTACGTGACCGACCGGATGATGCGCCTCGGCGAGTTCCGGCCCGACGAATACAAGGTGATGATCCTCTCGCAGTGCGAGGCGCTCGGGACCGCCGAAGCGCAGGTCATCCGGCAGTTCGTTCTCAATGGCGGGACGATGATCGCCGACGTCCGGCCCGGGATCTACGACGGCCACTGCAAGCCGCTGCACCGCGGCGTGCTGGACGACCTGTTCGGTGTGGAGCACCGCGGCAACGTGCCCGCGAAGCAGGTCGACGGCGGCGACATCCGCGGCCGCATCGGCGAGCACGAGGTCGCGGTGGACTTCGCGGCAGCCTTGAAGCGGTATCCCGAATACCTCGAGTGGCTGTACAAAGACCTTGAACAGCTCAACGGTTCCTGGCAGGAATCCTTCACGAGCTTCGAGGAGGCAGCGCACGGGCTGCAGGTCAACCCCGCCGTCGAGGTGACGACCGGCACGGCATTGGGACGTGCCGGCGAGACGCCCATCTGCATCGTGAACGAGGTCGGCCGCGGGCGGGTTGTGCTGCTGAACTTCTCGATGAGCACCTTTCCCGAGATCATGATTCGCCAGACGCCCGAAGCTTGCGCCGATTTTCTGACGGCTCTGTTTGCTTCGGCGGGCGTGAAATGGCCCTTGCATCTGCTGGACGAGAAGGGCAATCGGCACCGGAACGTCGAGGCCGTTCGGTGGAAGGTGGGCGATGGGCTGGAGGTCGTTGCCGTATACGGTCCGCTGGACGACAGGACGGGCATGTGGCGGCATTACACCCCGGGCGTGAAACGCGGCGTCAAGGTGCAGGCGCGGCCCGAGCATCAGCAGGTCGGCCGCGTGCGAGTTCGGCTTCCGGGCGATAAGCACATGGCTCAGATCGAGGGGAAGCAATCCGGACCGTCCAGCGAGTTCACACTCGAACCGCGCCCCCGGCGGCCGGTGTTCATGGTGCTCGGCGACCGCAAGCTGCAGGCTCCGCTCCTGACCACAGGTGGTCCCGGTGTCGCGGCCGGCCAGATTCTCCAGATCGAAATCGAAATCCCGGATGCCCAGGGCATGCACGCCGTCAAGATCCGCGCCCAGAACTCGGACGGCGACGATGCGCCCTGGTTTGCCCGCAGCATCATCGTCGAGGACGGGTTGGCACGCCTGGATCTGCCGATCGCGCGAAACGAACATCACGGCGAATGGACGATCACCGCGACGGACCTGTACACGCAGGAATCGGATACGGCTTCGTTCGAAGTGGAGTAGTGAACAGATGCGATCCAACCCAACCGGCAAGTCAAGGATCTGCGTCCTCCTGCTGGCGGCGGCGACCGCTCTCTGGTGCTGTACCGCGGTGCGGGCCCGCGTCGACATCCAGCCTGCAGCCGGGCGCTTCGTTTCATGGAACGGCCTGACCGAGAAGCTCAGGACTAACGCGAACGCGGTCACCGAAGTGGACGCATTCGGCCAGACTCTGCTGCACGCGGCGGCCCGGCAGGGGCGCGCCGACGCCGTCAAGCTGCTTCTGACCCATAACGCCGATTCGGCTGCCCGGGACCGCTGGGGTTGGTCTCCGCTGGCGGCAGCCATTCATTCCGGCAGGGTGGACACGGCGAAACTGCTTGTTGCCGCGGGTGCCGACCTCAACGCGAGAAATAATGATGGCTGGACTGCAGTCAACGTCGCCGCGCTGCTGGGCAGATCAGAACTTGTCGCGCTGTTGCAGGAGCACAACGCCGACCTTTCGCTGCCGAATCGCTGGGGGGCGACGCCGCTGCACAGCGCGGCGAAGAACTGGCACAAGCGATTGTTTGTTAGCCTTTGGAAAAACGGCGCCGACACCGACGCCGCGGACGCGGCGGGCACGACACCGCGGCAGATCGTCGAGCGAAGGGGCTTTCAATGGAAGAAGCTGTTCCAGGAGAAAACGGGTGTCCTGCCCCAGACATGGGTTTTCCGCACTGACGAGGACCTGGTCGGAGAGCAGGAGAAATGGCAACTGGCCGAGATCCCCGGCGCGGAGTGGCGACCGATCAGCACCGAGAAACTGTGGACACACCAGGAGTACCCGGGCATTTGGCACGGCACCGGCTGGTACCGCATCGACTTCACGGTCGCGGAAACGGGGATCGATCCGGGGAAGCTTGCGGAGGCGTCAAGTGTACTCATCGCGTTCGGCGCGATCGACGGGCACGCCAAGGTCTGGCTCAACGGCAGGCTGGTGGGACACCACACGAGAGATCTCTTTGCCGGTTACTGGAAGAAGCCCTGGTCGGTCGACGTGACCGGGGTCATCAAGGCCGAGGGCGTGAA
>CAUZBA010000127.1:0-8085 GCA_963577635.1 Phycisphaerae bacterium | reverse complement strand
CGGGGGGTACGATGGTGACCGAGCAGGAAGATGCGGACTCGAGGCCGCTCTTGATGCCTGCTTTCCAGGCAAGTCAGCCAGGCAAGCCAGGCGATCTACACATCGCCGAGCGGCTGCGGCACCACGGGAAGGTGATGACCAACCCGTTCATGCTTCGCGCCCAGATCACCGATCACGGCGCGCCCTACGAGCTGACCCTGTTCCACGACGGCCGCGCGATCGTCAAGGGAACCGAGGAGTCGAAGGTGGCACGAAGCATTTACGACAAGTACGTCGGTGGGTGAATTTCGAAATTTACAGGATTTACAGGATCGATCTGCCTGGTTCTATACAAACCAGATCCGCCTGTTACGACCCAAACACAATCCCAATCCAATCCTGTAGATCTCTTCTTCTGATCCTGTCGATCCTGTCAAAATCCTGCCGTGTCCCGTCCCAAGCCACCGTGGGTCACACGGCCGCCCCTCAATACTCAAACCCGATACCGAAGGTACCGATGACCTCGGTGCCGTTGGTGCTGTCAGAGGCGTCGTACAAATCTATGGTGCTGTCACCGAGAAACACCACATTGACGCCGGCGTGCGCCGACCAGGCACCGTAGTTCGATGGGACGAACGAGAGCGGCATACTGAAATCGACGCCAACCAGGAAGAAACCGAATGTCTCATCGTCACCGTCGCCGGCGGGGGGCAGCGGGCTCTCGTAGTAGTCGTCCAGGCTCAGACCGACCGTCACGGGGACGGTCATCGTCACCGGGGCGGTTTCGCAGTTGATCACGTTGACACTCGGGGAAATGCCGATCTCCAGATAACTGTCGCCGCCGTTGCCCGCGCCGTCCGACGCCCCGTCGACCTCAACGACGTACAACACGTACGGCTGCAGTCCCTCGAAGCCCGCGATGTCCAGGTTCCAGAGACCGCTGTCGTCATACGAGAGCGACAAGTCGAACTCCTCGGCAAAGAAAGAGGTACCCGCAACGTCCGGAGCCAGCAGATTCACATAGCTGCCATCGAACGTGAGGTTCCCCGGCAGGCCCACGCTCACGCCGGCATACCAGTCGGATTCATACCAGTCGCCCGTGGCGAACGGGCCATCACTCGAGGGTCCGTTGTGGATGCTGTTCCAGGTGCCGAAGGAGATGCCCACCGACTTGATGGCGCCCTCGGACTCGAACAGGCTGAATCCCAATTCGCCCCAGGGTTGCAGTATCGATCCCTGATTCTCCTGGAAGATCCCCCTGAAAAGGTACTGTGTCGTGACGTCAAAGCCCGCCGAGAACGAGACTTTTCCCTGGTTCGGACCTGCCTCTTCCTCGCCCAGAGCCAGGCCGGCCGTCAGAATCGACAGCGTCAGCATGGCAGTACATGATGATCGGATCATCGGTATCACTCCTGTATGATTGGGTTCCATCGCGAATCGTGGCAATACGTTGATGACGGCACGATCGAAACGCTCGAAAGCACCCCACGCCGGGGGGAGATTCTACAAGAATCGTGCCACGCCGTCGATAGGGCGAAGGACCGTGATGGCGGGGGGTACGATGGTGACCGAGCAGGAAGATGCGGACTCGAGGCCGCTCTTGATGCCTGCTTTCCAGGCAAGTCAGCCAGGCAAGCCAGGCGATCTACCCGACGGGGCGCCGGTTTGAGCGACCGACCCCGATCGGTCGCGCCCGGCAAGATCCGATAACTCGAATCCTGCTTCCCCAGGGCGACGCAGGATCTCTACTGACTTTCGGCCGGTGCCTGATCGCCTGCGACTGGATCGGCCCGCAACGCGACTATGGAGATCGAATCGGTCCCCGATCGAAAAGTCAACGTGAACATGAACGTCATGCCCGCGGGTCGGTCGAGGCCGAATACCTCTCTGGGACCAGAGACGAGGAATCGAACGGTCGATCCACGCGGCAATTCGCTGATCGGCGCGTCGGCTGAGTGAAGTTGCACCGTCAACAGCCAGTTCAGGTCGATGCCCACCGGAACCCCGAGTGCCTGACTCCCGTGCACGGACCAGACCGTCAAACCTTTGACCATCGCGCGAAACGTGACCTGTGCTTCGAGGTCCGCGCCGGGTCGATCGTAGGATTTAAGCAACTCGACAAACCGATCGAGCGTAGCGAGAATGTCTTCATCGTCGAGAGTTGGTGGAGATTTTTCCTGTTCGACGTCCGCCGTGCCGTCGTTCGAACGCTGCACCTGGCGTCGATCAACTGCCGTGACCGGCTCCTGATCACAGCCACCAATCGCGGCGACGATCAGGACCGACGCAGTGGTGAAAAGACGCAGGACCCCCAATTCGAGTACGTCGCGATCTGCCATCGTCAGTCCTACCACCGGGGCAGCACGGTCGCGTCTGATTCTACTACTCATCGGCCGGCCGGGTCGACCGGTCACATCTGCATTGACTGCCGAAGCGTCCGCCACCACTGCCGTGCCAGGGGGCGCGGTTCGAAGGTAAAACGCACGATCGCGCGCTGGCCGGGTTGCAGTTTCACGTCATCCTCGATCGCCACGTGGACCACGAAGAAGTTCTCCGTGCTGGCTCGGCCGGTTTTGTCCGACATCACGGTGGCAACCTGCCCTCCGCCCGCCGCACCGAGCAGCGCGTGCGGCAACTGCGATTGGGCCGCCTGGCCGCGCCACGTAACGGAACCGCGTAATGGTCGGCCGGGCTGACTCGCCGTGCGCAGTGCCACGGACTTGAGGCGGCCTGGGTCGGCAAGCCAGGCATTCTGATTCTGATCGAGCACGACGGTTGCTCTCAGTGCCCCATCGCGGCGCACGGTGCCCAATACCTCGCCGCGTTTTACGAAACGTCCCGTCATATCCTCGAGTTTCGGCGCCAGAATTCTGCCGGAGGTGGGACTCTTGATGTGCAGTTTCTTGATCCTTCGATTCAGTTCCACCAGGTGCTGTTGATGCCATGTGATCCGTGCCGAGAGGATATGGGCGGTGGCCACCTCCTTCTCTCGCGCCTCGGCGAGTCGAACGTTAAGCTCATCGAGCGTCGCCAGCGTTGCCAGGCGCTCGCTGTCGAGCTGGGAATTGGTGCAGACCACGATCGTCTGACCCGCTTCAACGTCCTGACCGTCGGCAACCAGAACCTGGTGAATGAACCCATCGGTGCCGGTGGTCAGTTCGGCCCAGTTCATCAGCTCGATCACGGCCTGCGACCGCGTGTGTTCCGGAACTTTTAACAATCCGACGGCAACGACGGCGACGGCAAGAACCAGAACGTTCACGGCGATGGTCCGTCGCCGCGCGGGTGCCAGCCGCGCATCCAGCGCCAGCCATCGTACGTATCGGCCAAGCGGCACAACCAGCCACGACACCAATGCCGAAACGGCCAGAACAATGCCGAGACCGAACAGTTGCCCCGATATGAACCAGATAATTGCGCTCAGGACAATCACGCGGTACGTCCAACTCGTGACGAAGTAGAGCAAGAGCCAAATCGCTTCCATGGCCCCGGCCGCGACGGGACGGGCCTGTTTCAGGCCGAACAGATGGCGCTGAATGGTGTGGTGCACATGTTGATTGGCGCGCTGATAGAGGTTGGGGATGTCCAGGGCATCGCTGAGAACAAAGTAACCGTCAAAGCGAAGAAGCGGATTGGCGTTGATCAGAACCGCAGAGACGCCGGCGATCAGTATGGTGTTGAATGCCACGTCGTGTAGCAGGCCGCCCGCACTGTGGGCCCAGATCATCACGGCGGCCGCGGCGATCCCGAGTTCGATGACGATTCCGGCCAGCGCCACCATCGCCCGCTGCCACCGTTGCGACAGACGCCAACTGCTCGTCGCGTCACAGTACGGCACGGGGGCGAAAACGAGCAGCATGACGCCCATTTCGTGGACTTCGCCCCCGAAACGCCGGCACACGAGACCGTGTCCGAATTCGTGCGCCACCTTGACGGCCACGAACACGAGCACGAGCCAGGGCAGGTTGACGGGGCGCAACACCTGCAGCGCTTCGTGCCGGAATATGTCGAAATGAAGGGTCAGCTGTGCCGCGGCCGCAAGCACCGCGACCGCCCACAGAGCGAGGGCCCACCTATTCAGCAACGGCCGAACGAACGGCAGCAGCCACTCGATCGTCGATGCCGGGTCGAACATCGGAATCCTGATGAACAGCGGCCGAATCATGGCGTGGCGCGCCCGGCGGGCGCGGCGCCGGCGCAGCCGGCGCAGGAGTTGCTCGCCGTCGGCGCCACCTTCGATGGCCAGAAGATTGATCTGAACCAGCTGGTTTAGAAGACCCAGGACTTCCGCTTGCGTCGGGGCCGCATCCTGATAGCCGTCCGTCGTCAGCCGCCAGGCTTCCTCCACGGTGTGACGTCCATCGAGCAGACCCACAAAGTGATAGCTCACCGGGTCGAGTCGAAAAAACTGGTTGGCCACCGGATCGTGCACCACGTACGCCCGGCGCGACCTGAAATGTCGGCGGTAGACCTGAACACCAGGCCGAAGCGTCGGTCGCATGCTGCAAACGCGAGGCCAATGGGGATTGTCGGCGCTGGGTTGATTCACGGTCGTTCGTGTGTTGTTGACGCAAAGGAATAGGCACGAAGGCACGAAGAGTTGTGATTTGGAGCCCTGTCCACGTTCGCGTTGCTTTCTTCCATTTCGATTGATTCACGTGGTTTCGACGAAACGATTCTTCATTCGCCCAGCGCGCGCGAAGGTGGCTGTGGCGGTCCCCCCTTCGTGCATCTCTGACTCACATCCACAACTTCAACCGCAGGAAATCGGTCAGTCTATGTGTCGCAATCCACGCGACGGGCGCGGGGCCACTATTGATCTTCGCGGTGCCCCACATGCCGGGCTTCATCCAGGGTTCCGTACGATTCAGGACGGCATGGACCTCGAACACGTTGCGTCCCTTCAGGGGCTCGCCCACGGGAACGATGCGTTCAACCGTGAAATCGAAGACCTGGTCGGGTTCACCCCTTGTGGCCAGCTCGCCGCGGCTGCCGACGCGTACACGATCAATTTGAGTCTCATCCACGTAGATGACGGCGCGCAGGTGCTCCAGCGGTGCCACCTCGAACAGTGCCTGTCCTCTCTGGACGCGCTCGCCCAGGCGCTGCGGCCAGTCGCCGCGGAGCACGACGCCGGCCGCACTTGCGGTCACCACGGCCCGGGAGGCCAGAAAATCCAGACGGCCGCGCTCGGCCTCGTGGCGCCGCGTGCGCGCCTCGCTGCGCCGCACGTCGGCAGTCAGGCCGTCGCCCATGGCCTGGCCACGGATCGTCTTCTCCTCGGCAAGCAGTGCGTCGATCCGCTTCAGGTCCAACTGGACCTCGCTGGAATCCAGGCGGGCCAGCACGTGCCCCGCCTCCACCTGATCACCCTCTTGAGCGCCGACGTATTCGATGGTGCTGTCGAAATAGGCCGAGTAGATGCGCCGGTGGCGCGCATCGAATGAGAACGGCGCACTGAGCCGGTATTCCCAGGTCGCCACACACGCGTATATGAGCAACCCGCTGACGACCAGGACTGACAGTTTCGCGCCAACGTGTTGCGGTCCGACCACGACACCGGCGGTGCGGTGCATGATGTGCCATGCCTTGACCAGGACGGGCCGCTCGGCGCTGTGACGATCGGCCAGCGTGGGCCCGACAAGGTCGGCGACCGCCTGGAGGTTGCCTACCGATCGCGCCACGAACCGTCGCCGCGCAGCCAACTGCACGGTGAGCACGCCCAGCACGCGATCGCCGTCACGAAGCGGCACCGAGCAGACGGCACCGTTGCCCTCGAGGTGGGTCAATTCGCTGTGGCATCGGTGTACGGCCTCGGTCTGCGACGGATCGCCCTGCCGGATCGATTCGCGTTGCGCCATCACGGGCCGGCATTGATCGAAGCACTCTTCCATGGCCGCTTCCAGACAACGGTTCGGCTCCTGGCGACGGTCGAGGTTTTCGGTGTCCGACATGGCCAGCAACCTGACGCTGTCGCCGTTGACCCACGAAAGGCTCACACGTTGTGCCCGCATATGAGTCTTGAGCCGGTTGCAGACGTTCATGCAGCAGGCTTCGAACCGGCTCGCACGACGAACGGCATCCAGAATGTCGAGCGCGCCGCGCATGTCCGCGGCTTGCCGCACGTGACGTCCGAGCATCCGATTCGCCACATGGCCGGGGTACAGATGGCAGAGCCATTGCGCGTGTGCCAATCGGGCTCGAAGCGTGCCCGGTTCCTGCGGATCAGTGAGCACCACGCAGACGCCTTCCACCGTCCCCCGGCGCAGCAGTGGCGTGCAGACAGCAACCCAGTGCTGCTCGCCTTCTTGAATCCGGCTGCAGAGTTGGTCGCCGCCGCGTACGCAGTGTTCGACGCAATCCCGAAATATCTGCAGGCGCCCCGGCTCGATGCTCAGGCGGCCGTCGGCCGGCTCGGGGGAAGCGGCCACCACCCTCATCCGGTGATCGCGGCCGACAACGAAAGTCGCGCCAAAACGGCCGTCAAGGACACGACGCAGCGTTTCGGTCAGGACATTCAAGAATCGCGCGTCGCGGCCCGCAGCCGCGTGGAGACCTTCGAACATCTCCTGCAGCTGTTGGTTTTCGAGCGCGGTGGGTGAATTGGTAAATGTCAAGGGCACGATTCCGAAGGTCTCGGGCAGAAGGTGCCTTTATTCGAAACCCTCATCCATGCCGCACGCCCCAGGGGAAACCTTCGACGCTGTCGAAGGGGCGACGCTGTTCGTCAGGATTCGACGCGTTGTAGCTGACCGTCACGTAATAGAGCAGCCCTGCCGGTGTGTTCCCGACCGTTGCCATGCCGTGCCAGAGGGGGGGCGGGATCACCATGATGCCCGGGTTCTTTTCGCCGATCACCGCCAGCCACGACCGGTCCTCGTCCTGCGAATGGACACCCACTTTGACATGGCCCATGAGGCCGAGCCACAGGTCGCTCTGTCGTTCGTGACGGTGCCAGGCCTTGACCACGCCGGGGTAGACGACCGAATAGTTGATCTGGCCCTGTGAGTCGAGAATGCCCTGAAACTGATTCATGATCGACCACCCTCGATCGTCGGCGAAGATGGACGCCTGCACGAACACGGGCTCGCACTGTGCCACCGCCGATTCATGGGCGTCCTTGAGATCACCTTCGAATCTGCGAGGGGACTCCAGCTTCAAGAGTCGTCTCCTTGGAGCGCCGAACAGTGCCGCCGAACCGGCGACTCGCGCGCGTTCAACGAGCGCCCGCGCCCGATACGGGTTTCGCGAGGTCGAGGTGGTTCGCGCCGCCCTCGGCGACAAGCGATGTCGCTCGATAGAGGCTTTCGAACGTACCGGCGTCCGTCCACCATCCGTCCAGGACATCGCTGGAAAGGTCACCACGCTTCAGGTACGCGTTGTTCACATCGGTAATCTCAAGTTCGCCTCGATCCGAAGGTTCCAGCGTTCTGCAGATCGAGAAAACATCGAAGTCGTAGAAATAGATCCCCGTGACGGCGAGGTTGCTTGGCGGCTCCTGGGGCTTTTCCAGAATCTCGGCGATCTGACCGTCGCTCTGCAACCGGGCAACGCCGAATCGCTGCGGATCGTCCACCTCCTTGAGAATCACCATGGCCCCGCTCGACTGGGTGAAGAAGGCGCCGGACGCCTTTCTGATGCTTCCCTCGATGATGTTGTCGCCGAGTATGACGCAAATCTTGCCGCCGTCGGCGAACTCCTCGGCCAGCTTCAGGGCCTCGGCGATCCCGCCCTCGCCTTCCTGGTATGCATACTCGAGGTGGCGAATTCCCAGGTGCTTGCCGTTCTTCAGCAGCTTAAGGAAATCGCCCGCATGCTCGCCCCCCGTGACGATAATAATGTCCTCCATCCCCGCATTGAGCAGACACTGGATGGGGTAGTAGATCATCGGCCGGTCGTACACCGGCAACAGATGCTTGTTCGTGACCAGTGTCAGCGGCTGAAGCCGCGTCCCCAGGCCGCCAGCCAGGACGATACCTTTCATCGTGCAATCAACTCCGGACAGCGAAAAGAGTATTAACGACGGTGATTATATCTTGAAATGTCAGCGCCAGCCACGCTGCGCGTTCAGTCCTCTCTGGGGAGCCGGTTCGAATTCCTTGTCCG
>CAUZBA010000126.1:0-8146 GCA_963577635.1 Phycisphaerae bacterium | reverse complement strand
CGTATTGCTTGATGGTCGTCCTACGCCAGCGTGGACTACGTGGAACAAGGATGGCCAAAGCCCAGTGCACCACCATTCGGTTGCGGCTGTTCAAGATCGGTGCCCACATCCGTGTGACGGTGCGCAAGGTATGGGTCGCGTTCAGCCACAGCTACCCCTACCAGCACCTGTTCGCCCAGATATGGAACAATCTGACCAGAGCAGGTCCTGTGCAACTTTAATCAACCCCTCGCAACCCCGAACCCGGACAATTCAACATCACCGAACCCCACCGCGCGATCCGTTCGCCCGTGGCATCACGAGCATCACGATCAGGCCAAACTCCGGATGAGCGGCTGCCCTGGTGAGAAATGCGGGCTAGGGCCTGTCTGAGAATTCAGCCGTCGGCCCATGATCGTGCGAGAGATTCGCTGGCAAGGAGGCCGAAGCAAGCGATTCGGGAGGAGAATCGTCGATGCAGGCCGACGCAGTCCAACGGAGCTCGTAGCCGATCGACGCCAGGATGGATTTTCAGACCGGCCCTAGGGAGCCGCGTCCGTCGGCGCTACCTCGGCGTCAGGTACTGGCGTCTCGGCGGGCGGCGTTTGCGCCGGCGGCGCTGGTGAGTCCTCGGTTGAGTCGGACTGCGACGTGTACGGTGGCGTAGAAGCCATCTGGGCGACGACATCACGGGTGATGTCGTGCGCCGGTTGAGCCGCCATGATGTAATCGCCCCGTTTCAGAACGAGCGTCAAACCCTTCTGCGCCGCGAGGGTCCCGATGTGCGATTGCGCCTCCTCGCTGACCTTTCGGAGCAGATCCATGCGCATGACTTTCAGCCGCTGATTGGCCCGCGACCGCGCGACGACGAACTTCTGCCTCGCCTCCAGCATCTCCTGATTCGCTTTCGCCTGGTCCTCGTCGCTCGGCGACTCGCCAAGCTTCTCACTCAGTTCCTTCTGAATCTGATTGATCTGATCAGCCAATGCCCTGATCCCCTCCGTTTCACGCGCTTGCTCCTGCTGCCAATCCTTGTCCCATCCAAGCTCCGACGCGACGCGGTCGATGTCAACGATCCCCACCTTGGCGGTGGAGCCGGTGTCGCAGCCGATCAGCACCGCCAGAAGCGGCATCACAAGAATTTTCTCGGCTCTCACGATCACGCTCCTAATATTCGTCATGACGGGTCCTCGGTGCTTGATGATCCTTCGATCGGTTTGCTTTTTGTTCCACGGCAACGCAGAAAGGCCAGCATAGGATCGACCCGATGACGGGTCAAAACTGGACACCGAAAAACCGTCGGACGAGCACGGCCGTCACCATGGACACGATCAGAAAGGTGGCCCACCAGGGTACGTCCAGCGAGAACACCGCTGTACTGCGCAGCGGATACGGCACCTCGATGCGCCGTACCGGCGAGTCGGCATCGAAGCCAGGTTCGGCCGGGTACAGCAGCCGGTCGACAATGCCCGAACTCGGCCGGCGCACGCTGACGATCGCCAGATGGCTCGAATCTTCGGACGCAGTCAGTTGTTTCTCGATCACCTCGTCATCGATCCGCCAACGTAGCGTCACGTTCTCGGCCCGCCGAGGACTCAGTTTCCAATAAAGAGATCGCTCCTCCGCATCGCGCAACGCCTCGGTGGCCACCACATCGCCGGCTGTCGAATCGTCCAGTGCCAGGTCCTGGTGGCGATCCCACGCCGACTCGGACAGGTGCATGATCACCAGCGCCGATTCGTCCTGACGCAGGGGCCGGTGCTCGTAGTAGATCGCCAGATGAACCAGCACCAGAACGAACGGCACGATCATGACGAGCATCGGCCTCTGCGAGTGGAGCAGGCGCCGCCCCGTGGCCTTCATCAACGCCACCTGGCACCGGAACGTCACGCTCAGGTCGTCCTTGAACAGCTTGATCGCAAGCAACTGCGCTCTGGTTTCGTCCGCAGCCCGTTTCAGCGCATGCTGGTTCGACGTCTTGCCGAAGACGTACGTCATGACGACTCCGGCCACGGCCGACCAGAACACGAGGCCGACGAGAGGCATGTGGGTGAAGGGCGCGAGCGCCGCGGCCGTCAGCTTGGTCAGGATGGAGTTGATGAAGTTCATGGAAAAGAGCGACGGAGCGACGAAGCGACGGAGCGACGAAGGGTGGTGGTTTGGTGGTCCATCGGCTTCGGTTGCATCTTTCTGCGCCTCGATTGACCTGCCGAATTTCGGCAAGACATTCCGTTGCTCGCTCTTCCGTCGCGACGGCCCCTCCGTCGCTTCTTCATTCGATATACCCCAGTCCCCGCAACTGCTTTTCCACTTCGGCTTCGTCGGCGGTCTCATCGAACTTCGAGGATTCCTTCTCGAGGATGTGAACGATGAACTCGTCGGTGCTGGAATACCCGCCGGCCGCTGCAACCCGCGCGAGCCGTTCGTGCAGAGACTTGTCGATTTTCACCTTGACCGTGGACGAGAACATGAGCAGTTCCTTCTAATCGACGTTGAGAATCTTTCGTCCAATCATCCCCTGGGGCACGTCCATCCCGAACAGATCCAGAATCGTCGGGGCCAGATCGGTCAGGGCCGGATCCTTAATCGTGATCTTTCGGTTGCTGACGAGGATGCCGGGCACGAGGTCGGCGGCGATGCAGTGATCGCCCGACCAGCGGTTCGTGTTGACCTCCACGAGTTGCTTGGGCATCGACCCGAGGATCGTTTTCCAGCTCGCGCGGTAGTTGCGTGCGTAGCCGACGAGCAAGTCGGGGGCGATCTCGGGATCGGCGCCGGGATACTCGTCCGCGACGACGTAAGTCCGCACGATGATTGCGGCGCCCCTGTCGTCCCGGACCTCCAGCAGTTTCTGCGAGATCTCGGCCAGCAGTGCACGCGTCTGCGGCCCGTTCGCGACGATGCCCTGACCTTCACGGCCGCGCTGGTTCACATACAAACCGTTCAGTCCGAGGCCGTAGGCGCGGGTTTTCGACCAGTTGACGCCCTGCAGGTACTCGACGTCCTCCTGGCGACTCGCTGGGGTCAAGACAAGGTAGCCGTTCTCGAGCAGCCACGTGTTCAGGTTGAAGCCCCATCGAAAGCTGGCAAAGCCGTGATCGGACATGACGATCAGCGTGTCGCCGTCGTCGAGCGCATCGATCGCTTCCCCCACGATGCCGTCCATTCTCTGGTAGGTCCGTTCGATAACGTCGGCGTAGAGATCACCCTGCTGCGGGTCGCGTCCGGGGTGTTGCGGATCCTGGTCCCGCCAGAAGATGTGGCTGATCAGGTCCGGCGTCCCGAAGTAGTAGAACAGGCACCCTTCGTCGAACGACTTCAGGGCGTGACGGAACTGCCCGATCCGCTCGTCCAGTATGAACGTCGCCTTCTCGAACCATTGGTCCTCGGTCAGGCCACCCTGCATGACTTCCGGTGTGTGCTCCGGAATGCCCGCAGTAAAATAGAGGCCGGTGGCCGCCGCAAGGTCAGCCGAGAATCGGGTCGGAACGCTGATCGGGTTCGCGGGCCGCGTGGGATCGATGTTGATCGGCGTCGCGAAGATCTCCAGCTCGGGGTGCACCTGCTTGACGTACAGCCGCACCATGCCGGCGATGGACGTCGGGGCCCCCATCACCTCGAGCACCGTCGACATGGGTATCCCCGTTTCGAAGTCGAACTGGATCCAGTCGCTCCACTCGCCCTGCGACAACAGTAGCGTGTGGTCGCCAATTGAAATCTTGACCAGTTCCCGTTCCGGATCGCGCACGACATGGAACGGCATCTCCATGTCGGGGACCTCTTTTTTTTTCTCGACCGCTTTTCGAAGAAAGTTCGGCGGCCCCTCAAAGGTGCCCTCGGCCCGGTGATCGATCGGAACCAGCCGGACGAATTTGCCACCCGAGACGTCGCCGACCTTCCGCGCGGGATCCGACGTGAACACGGTGAAATTGCCGTAGGAGCCGAGCAGGTCCGGCGTGCCCATTCCTGTGAGGCAATGGAAATGGCCGTCGCCATCGACTTCCGCGGCCGGATAGTTGGCCGGCATTCGGTAGACCGCGGTGTCCACGCCGTTCTCGACCAGGACCTCCCAGAACGCCGGCCCCTCGCGACGCAGCTTCGGCAGCTCGCCCGACAGCGGCAATTGCCATTGGCCGATGGAATAGGGTTCGCGATCCTTCGCCGGCGAATCGATCGTGCTCGTGGACAGATAAGGGAAATAGGTCTTCGGATCGCGATGGATGAAGTCGTAGATCTGGTGAACGCCAGGTTCGCCACCCGAAATGACGTTCGACCAGGCCACCGGGCTCTGCGGCGGCATGCTCGTGGCCAACGGGCTGAAATCGCCGCGATCGGCGAGGCGTTTGAAGTTCGGTAACTTGCCCTCGTCCATCCATCGGCGCAGCAGGACCGGGTCCATCCCGTCCATCCCCACGAAGAGCAGGCGCGCGCTGCCGTTCGACCCCTCGTCACCACCCGAACCGCACGAGCACAACGTCGTGAAGGCGACCGCAACGAGAATCGCTTTCCCGATTCGGTTCATAGCAGCGATCGACCTTCCATGTACGCGGGTTTGGGAACACCCAGAAGGTCCAGCGTCGTGGGTGCGACGTCGGTGATCCGGGGCTGCTCGCCATTCAACGGCCGGTTCGCGAAAAGCACCCCGGGCACGAGGTCGGGGTGGATGCAGTGATCGCCGCTCCAGGCTTTCGTGTTGTCACTGAATACCTCCGATCCGGTCTTGCCGACGGCCGAATCCCAGGAGACGCGGTAGCCGACGTTGTAGCCGACGATCACGTCCGGCGCCGCGTTGACGTACGGGCCCGAATACGCGCGATCGCGGGGGATCGCTTCGTGAATGGCGATTTCGCCGCCGTCGGAATCTTTCAACCCGGTGAGCCGCCGCGTCAGCTCGTTCACCAGCTTCTGCTTTTCGTCGCCGTCGGCGACGATGCCCTGCGCTTCGCGGCCTTTCTGGTTCACAAACATGCCCGCCAGCCCGATCGCGTAGACCTTCGTGCGGCTCCAGTCCATGTCCGCGAGGTACGTGCCGGCCGAAGACGTCGCTCCCTGCTTGAGCGTCAGGTACCCGGCCTGCAGCAGCCACGCATTCAGATCGACGCAGCGACGGAATGGCTTGAAGCCGTGATCGCTCATAACAAACAGGGCTGTATCGTCGTCCAGCTTCGCCATCGTCCGGCCCACGAGATCATCCATGCGCACGTACATGTTGCGAATGGTGTCGCGATGGGTATTCTTCCGGCCACGCAGCGCCGGGTGCGACTCTTCAATGAATCGCCAGAACATGTGCTGGATCCGATCCGGCCCGTCGAACACGCAGACGACCATGCCGCGCCGCACGCGATCGAGCGCGTCGAAAAACATCTTCGTGCGCTCTTCGTGAATGTCGTAGGCCTGGTTCAGGAATGCGTCCTCGTCCATGACGTTCTCAGAGAGCGACCAGGTATCCTCCGCCAGCCCCAGCGTGGCGAACGACCCCTGCAGGCGGGCCAGGTAACTCGAATACACCGTCGGGTGGGCGATCGGCATCACGGGTTTGTCCGGATCGATCTGCACGGGCGTGCCGTACATCTCGAAACGATCGCCGATCTGCTTGAGGAAAAACTTGCAGATGCCGCGAACCTTGACGCCGGGCGCCGCCGAGAATGTCACGCGCACCCATTGCGAGAACTCGTTGAGGGCCAGGCGAATCCGTTGCCCGTCGATCAGCATGAGCGCGCCGCTGCCGTTGTTCCCCGGCTCCACGGAAAACCTCAGTCGCAGATCCGGCCGATCCGACCGCATCACATTGGATGGTCCCTTGAGGTATGAGTGGAAGCCTCGGCCGTTGCGCTCGACACGGATGCGCGTGCCGCCGACGTCTCCATCGCTCGTCGTTCCGGACTCGCCATGGTCGGTGTAGTACGAGAACATCCCCTGCGTCCCGATCAGGTCGGGCACGCACATGGCGGCAAGTTGCACGCCGTTGAACTTGTCCGGCGGAAAGGTGATCGGCACGCGGATCACCGCGCTGAAGATGCCCGATTCACCCAGGACGGACCAGAACGGCTTGCTCTTGCGCAACGGCGTGATCGGCGGCTTCGACAGGGGAACGATGTACCGTCCCAACCGGATCTTGCGCCGCGCTTCGCCGATGCGCACCGATGAAATCATCGGAAGGTAGGTCGCCGGATGGCGGGTGATGAAGTCGAAGATGTTGTGCTTCCCGGGGTTTGTCCCGGTCGTGAAACTCGACCACGCGACCGGCGAAAGCGGCGGGCAGGTCGTTCCCAGTCGCTTGTACGCGCCCTTGGCCCGCAACTTCGCAAGATTCGGCAGCAGACCCTCGTCGAGGTAGCGCTCGGTCAGCGTGGGTTCAAGACCGTCAAGCCCGAGTATGACAACCCGTTTGACCTTCGCGTCTCGCAACGCGCGCTGTCCGCGCAGTGCGCGCCAGATACGCCGCACCGGCCAGGTCAGGATCGCAAGAAACGCCGAAAGAATCGTCAGGGCCACCGCGACAAACGAGCCGACGAGGGCGATCCCGGCCCCCGGCCCGATGTAGGCCAGTTGCGGCACATCGGGACCGCGATCGGCGGCGACCAGGGCCTCGAACAGGACGCCGAGGCCGAGCAGCAGCGTGGCGATCGCGGTAATGGCTCCCTTTCGCGTTCTATGCAGCCTCGGTGACAACGTGCTCTGCCTCGATTCACGGTTCTGTTCGAAATCCATACAACATCGTCATACGACGAGTTCCACGCCGTGGGACGCATCTTCAGAGTCCCTTAGTGTAGCAGCGCACGGGCGCCGTTCTCCTCTTCGTCCAGCCCCGGAGATCAACAGGAGTCCCCCGCTTATCGGATCACGATCGCACTCATGGCGAAGCCAGCCGTCGTCCCCTTGATCCTATTCACCAGGGCGACGTAACACTGTGTGACTCCGTAGCGTGATATGCTATTCGCCTGATGATACAATTTTCTCCGTGCGGGACGACAGACCCCTCGGTGCACCCCCTCGGTGCACCATGGTGGACAAGAATTGAAGGACGATCCGGTGAACCTTGAAGCGACGAGAAAAACCTTCGAACGCGACGGCGTGGTGCTGATCCGCAATGCGCTGAACGGCGACGGCCTGGGCCGGCTCAAGGATGAGATGGAACGGTATATCACGCAGGTGGCGCCGACGTTCCCCGAGGGCCACGCATGCGCGATGTACCTCGAAGAAGGTAAGCGCGAAACGCTGATGCGCTTGAACCTAATGAACGAGAATGACGAGTTCTTCGCTCAATACGCCGCGAGCGATACCTGGCGGGGCTTGGCCGAACGCCTGCTCGGCGAGCGGGTTAACGTCGCGAACGTCGTCTATTTCAACAAGCCGCCGCGCGGCACGGCGCCGACCCATCCCTCGCCGCCACACCAGGACAACTTTTATTACCACCTCGATCCGCCCCAGTTGATGGGGGTCTGGATCCCCCTGGAGCCGATCGATGCCGAGAACGGCTGCCTGCGTTACGTGGTCGGCTCGCACCGCAAAGGCATCCGCAATCACATCGGATCGTCGGTCTACGGTTTTTCCCAGGGCGTCGCCGACTACGGGCCCGACGACTGGGCCCATGAGACGCGGCTATTCGCCGAGCCCGGCGACGCCGTGGTTCATCACTGCATGACGATCCACCGCGCCGACCCCAACGACTCGACAACCCGCAGCCGCCGAGCCCTGTCGATGTTTTACATCGGTGAAAGCGCCAAGGAAGACGAGGCATGGCGCGATCGCCATCTCGAGCAGATCCGCCGCGATCAGGAGGCCATGGGTAGGAAGGCGACGGTTTAGCCCGCATTTCTCATCAGTTTCGCCGCTCGGTGGTGTAACGACCAGCGGTGTTGAGACTTGAGGCGGGGCCTTTGATACGCGGCCGGTGACAATGCTCGCACCAGCGAGGCAGGTTCGTTCGCGGGCAAGGACGCACACGCGATCCGTCCTCGTCGTAGCTGAATACTACGACGAGGACGGATCGCACGGAGGACGAAGCGGTCCCCAATCACGATTCATTGCGATTGGGGTGCCCCGAAGCCAGTAAGCAAAGCCTCCCGCTGGGCGGCTACCCTGGTGAGAAATGCGGGCTAGGGCCGGTCTGAAAATCCATCCTGGCGTCGATCGGCTACGAGCTCCGTTGGACTGCGTCGGCCTG
>CAUZBA010000125.1:0-8361 GCA_963577635.1 Phycisphaerae bacterium | reverse complement strand
TACAAACTTAACCCGCTCTAGCGTCGCAAGTCTGCGGCCGTCCGTGCCGCTTTCGCCCCCCATTCGCGGTTCACGTTGTTATCTTGGACGCGATGTCAGAACACGGGGTCGCAGCCGGAACCGCGCGAACCAGGCCGTTGTGGCGCAACGTCAGCTTCATGCTCATGTGGTCGAGCGTGGCGGCCAGCGGTTTCGGCGACCGGTTGCTGCAGCTTGCGGCCGAACCGATGTTGGGCGTTTATATTCCTGGCACATCGGCGGCGCAAGTGACGGCCGCCATCATGTTCTGTTTCTTCCTGCCGTACATGGTCCTCACGGTGGTGGGCGGTTGGCTTGCCGATCATCTGCCGCGCAAGTGGATCATGCTGGCCTGCGACGAGTTCCGCGCCGTGATTCTGCTGATCGCATTCTTCATGGCGGCCGGGCTGGGTACGACAAAGGCGATCGACTCCAGCCATCACTGGAAGGTGTACCTGGTCCTCGCGGCCACCGGCGCGTTTGCCGCCATCTTTAACCCCGCGAAACAGTCCACCGTGCCGCAGATCGTGCGGACCGAGCACCTGCAGCCGGCCAATGCGGTGTTGGCCGGGATCGCCCTGATCGCGTCACTGATCGGCCTCCGCATCGGCGGCCCCATCGTTGAGAACGTGTCCGTGCAGATGGGACTGATGGTGGGCGTCCTGTCCTACGGCATCAGCGGTTTTTTCTTCGCGTTCATGAAGCCGGTGCACCGTCCGCCGCGGGCCGAGCCGCGATCGACCGGCGCCGCCAGAGCCCGCGGCGGTCTCGCGGGCGCGTTGACTTATATGGCGCGTCACGAGGCGGTGCGCCATCTCGTGATACTGAACATCCTGTTCTGGTCGGGTGCATGGGTGGTCAACGCCGCGATCGCCGCACTGAACAGAACCCAATACGGCATCCCGGTCGAGACCTATCTCACCTCGAAGTCCAAGATGCTTGCGGTCCTCGGCGCCGGATTGCTGGCGGGCAGCCTGGTGGTCATCTGGATTCGCACGCGCCGTGAATCGGGCCTCGTGGCCCTCGCCGCACTGGTGGCGGCGTCGGTGAGCATGTTCGGGCTCGCCCTGAATCGTTCCTACACCTTTGGCCTCGTGCTCGCGTTCACGATCGGTCTGTTCGGCGGCGTGTTCCTGATTTGCATCGACACGCTGACCCAATCGATCACGCCGAATCACATTCGCGGTCGCGTGTTCGGTACGCGAGCCCTGCTGAACACGGTCTCGGCGGTGGTGGTCAACCTGCTCATCTGGCGGGCGCCCGACGCCGATTTCTGGATGATCCCGGTCCTGGCGGTGACCGCGGCGGCCACGGGGATCGTGGCCGTGTGGAGCCTGTGGCGATCGCTCAGGCGCGGACCGCTCGAGTCGTATCGACTGAATGTGATGTGGCACATCGTCCGCGTGTACATGCTCGTGTGGCATCGGTTGCGCTGGGTCAACCGCCACCACGTGCCGTTGTCGGGTCCCGCCATCATCGCGTCTAACCACACTACCGGCCTTGACGGTTTCATGATCCAGATCGCCGTGCCGCGCACGATTCGATTCCTGATGGACCGCATTCACATGTTCCGGATTCTCAATTTCATCTGGAACGCCGCCGACATGATCGGGATCGATCCGCAGCGCACCGAGATGGCGCCGGTGCGCGAAGTAGTCCGCAGGGCGCGCGCGGGTGAGCTCGTCGGAATCTTTCCTGAAGGCAGCGCCCAGCGCGACCGGCGCGAGTTGATGCCCTTCCACGGCGGTGTCGGGATGGTCGCCGTGCGAAGCCACGCGTTGATCGTGCCCGTGTGGATCGAAGGCACACCGCGATCGAAGCACATGTTCTGGCATTTCGTACACCCGAGCCGGTCAACCATCACCTTCGGTCGCGCCTACAGACCGGATCCAACGCTGTCCAACGATCAGGTCGCCGAGGACCTGCGCCAGAGGATGATGGCGCTGGCTGGCGATGCGAATAGGCAATAGTCAATGGCTATTTATTATTGGATCGGTTCACCCCCACTCCTGCTCGCCACCACTTGCCGCAACGCCGGCGGGCAGGCACACTACACCGGCTGAACCGTCAGGAGTGCCTCGCCATGCCACGTCCCGTCACGCTGTTCACCGGCCAGTGGGCCGACTGGCCCATCGACACCATGTGTCAGAAGGCTGCCGAGTTCGGTTATGACGGTTTGGAACTGGCGTGCTGGGGCGATCACTTCGAGGTGGACCGGGCGCTCAAAGACCGCAACTATTGCCGAAATCACTGGCAGGTCCTGCAGGACTACGGTCTGACCTGTCACGCGATCTCCAACCACCTCGTGGGACAAGCCGTGTGCGATCCGATCGATGCGCGGCATAAGCAGATCCTGCCGCCGGAGATCTGGGGCAACGGTGATCCGGAGGCCGTTCGCAAACGCGCAGCCAGGCGCATGATCGACAGCGCGAAGGCATGCCGGAGGTTTTTCGACGCGCGGCCCGGTTCAGGCGGCCGTGGCAGGAACCTCTCGCCGCCGGTCGTCTGCGGATTCACCGGATCTAGCATCTGGCACCTGAACTACGCGTTTCCCCCCATCGACCAGGCCAGTTGGGACGAAGGTTTCGACGACTTCGCGAGGCGCTGGATGCCGATTCTTAAGGCGTTCGACAGGGTGAAGGTCAACTTTGCTCTGGAAGTTCATCCGACCGAGATTGCCTTCGACATCGCCACGGCCCAGTGTGCGCTACGTGCAGTGAAGAATCACAAACGATTCGGATTCAACTACGATCCGTCACACCTGGGTTACCAGGGCGTGGATTATGTCAAGTTCATCACCACCTTCTCCAACCGCATTTCCCATGCCCACATGAAGGACGTCTGGTGGGGCCACGGCGACGGCACCGTGGGTGTTTTCGGCGGCCACACCTCGTTCGGCGATCCTCGCCGCTACTGGGATTTCCGCTCGCCGGGTCATGACGACATTGATTTCGAGGATATCATTGTGGCGTTGAACGACATCGGATACGAGGGTCCGCTCAGCGTCGAGTGGGAGGACAACCGAATGGACCGCGAGTACGGTGCCACCGAAGCGTGTGAGTTCGTCAGAAGCATTGATTTTCCCCGTTCCGATCACATGTTCGACGCGAAGTTCGATCGGTAGCTCTATGATCTTCTCCATGATCGCTGGTGATGTGACGGTCATCTGGGCGGTGCTGCTGATTGTCGCGGCGCTTCTGCTGTTCTTTATCGAGCTGTTCGTGCCGTCGGCGGGCCTGTTTGGTCTCATGGCGGCCGCCGCATTGGTCGGCGGTATCGTCATGCTTTTCTATCACGATTCGACCCTCGGCCTCATCGGAACGATCGCATCGCTGTTCGCGATACCTCCCCTGATGGCTCTGGCCTTCAAGATCCTGCCGAACACCCCCGTCTTCCGGCGGCTTACGCTGACCGACCGCCAGGACGCCGCCGCGCCGACTGCGGGAATGTCCGCAGACGATGTGAAGGGAATCGCCGTTGGGGACGGGGGCAAGGCACTGACCGATCTGCGTCCGGTCGGAACCTGTCAGATCAAGGGCAGGC
This sequence comes from Phycisphaerae bacterium, assembly GCA_963577635.1. Taxonomy (GTDB): domain Bacteria; phylum Planctomycetota; class Phycisphaerae; order Phycisphaerales; family Phycisphaeraceae; genus CAUZBA01. Next base: position 4,800 of record CAUZBA010000125.1, on the reverse strand, counting down.
GTATCGACTGCCTCGCCGAGCACGGCATCATCGCGGCCGGTGCGCCGGTGCGGGTCGTTTGGTCCGACGGAATGCAAGTGAAGGTACGGGAGGACGTCGGCTGAGGCAGCCGAGTTGCAAGTCAGCAGAGAGAGCAGAAAAGCATAAAATTGGAACAGCAGCGGTCTGGTTCGACATGCATTTCCTGCTCTCCTGCTCTTTCGCTCTTCTATTCCCCCATCGCTTCGATTCGTTGCTGGGCGGATCCAACGGCTGTGACGCGTATGCCGAAGTTTTCGCCGACCTTGACGGCCACCCCACTGGCAATCGGTTTGTTGTTGGCCAGCAGGTCCAGCTCTTCTTCGCTCTTGCGCTCCAGTTCGATGATCGCCCCCGGCCCCAGGGCCAGGACGTCGTCCATTGACATGCGGCGCCGACCGATTTGAACGATCACGGGAACGGACAACTTCAGGATGGTGTGCAGGTCGGTGGGCACGCTGTGGGTCATTATCGGTTGCGGTTGATACCGCTCTTAATTGTTTGGCCGATGGTGCAGGTAATGCCGGGTTCAAAACGAGGCACGAAGGGGAGAGGCACTGAGGCAAAATGGGAAGCGACGGAGCGACGGAGCGACGAAGGGGTGGTGAATCTGGCGCCGTTCCGCTTCGGCGTGGTGCTTTGTGTACCGCGCGGACGTCCCGCGTACCGCGAAAACCTACCGTACCTCACTGGTCAACTGCAACCACCCTTCGTCGCTCCGTCGCTTTCCCCTCCGTGCCTTTGACTAATGCAACGGAATCACGGTCATCCGGAGCCAAACGCCCTCTCCGCCAAATCAACCGCCTTGGCCAGCGCCGCGGCTTTGCTGATTGTTTCGTTGTGTTCGGTCTGCGGCACGCTGTCGGCGACGATGCCGGCCCCAGCCTGAACGTGGACGTTCCAGGTCCCGGCCGGCTCGGAGGCGGGCATGATGACCATCGTCCGCAACGCGATGGCCATGTCCATGTTGCCGTCGAAGTCGGCATAACCCACGCCGCCGGCGTAGGGCCCGCGGCGCACCGGTTCCTGCTCATCGATGATCTGCATGGCCCGCACCTTGGGGGCGCCGCTGACGGTCCCCACGGGCAGGGCGACACGCAGCGCGTCCCAGCAGGTATATCCGGGCGCGAGTCGCCCGGTCACTGTAGAGCTGATGTGCATCACGTGACTGTACCGCTCGATCGCCATGGTCTGCGGCAGCTGGATCGACCCGGCCGCGGCCACCCGTCCGACGTCGTTGCGCCCCAGGTCCACCAGCATCACGTGTTCGGCACGCTCCTTCGGATCGGCGAGCAGCTCCGCCTCGAGTGCCCGATCTTCGACGTCGTCGGCGCCGCGCCGCCGGGTGCCCGCCAGGGGTCGGTTCGTGATGACACCGCCCTGCACCTGGCAGAGGATTTCAGGACTTGATCCGACCAGCATGGCGCCGTCGACCTGCAGGTAGAACATGTAGGGCGAGGGGTTCACGATCCGCAGCGCCCGGTAGACGTCGAACGGGTCGGCCCGGGTGTTCAGATCGAAGCGCTGACTCAGGACGACCTGGAAGATGTCGCCCGCGGCGATGTAGCGTTTGGCCGCCTCGACCATCCGCTGGAATCCGCCGTCGCCAAGATTGCCCGGCGGCAGCGGTGGCGGAGGTGAGGCCAGGTCAACGTGCCCCATGGCGAACTCGCACGTGCCGTCACCGCTTGCCGGCGTCTCGATCCGTTGCTCCAGGTCGTCGAGGCCCGCGCAAGCCGCCTCGTAGGCCTGCTGCGGCGTCGGGTGCTCGTCGACCAGCACGTGCGTGATCAACTGCACGGTCTTCTGCACGTGGTCGAAGGCAATCACATCGCGGTACAGTTGCATGTGCAGGTCCGGCAACTGCCGATCGTCGGGCGGCGGGTCGGACAGCTTTTGGGCCTCGAGGTACCGAACCGTGTCGTAGCTTGCATACCCGACCCATCCCCCGACGAACGGCGGCATGCCCGGCACCTGGGCCCGGTCCCAGTCGGCGGTGAGGCGGCCGACCTCCATCAGCGGATCGTCACTTTCGAAGCGGCGCGATCGGCTGGAATCGATGGTGTCTCGGATCTCGACTTCGTGGCCGCGGGCGACGACCTGAGCCACGGGACGGGCGCTGAAGTAGCTGTAACGGGCAGCGCGATCCCCACCGACCACCGACTCGAGCAAAAAACTGGGTGCCATCCGATCGTCGGGCCGCACCAGACGCCGATAGGCAAGCACCGGCGTCAACTGGTCGCTGGTCAGCTTGCGAAACACCGGAATGAGGTTGTGCCCGGAAGCCAGGTCAAGGAACGCGGCCTTGTCGGGCAGGTTGTGGGCCATGGGAATCTAAACCCCTGTGCGCGAGGACACACCGTCTCGATTGTCAGGCGGCGAAAGCGCGAACGCGTGCGAACAGGCACGAAGGCACGAAGGGAGGAGGGCGGTCGACTCGACATAAAGTAGATCTATTGAGCGGCGACCGCCTGTCGATCGCGACGATGATTGCATTAACCTTTCGATCGCAGGACAGCTGCGTGCGACAACTCCCCCCTTCGTGCCTTCGTGCCTCGATTACTGCAAAGGCGCATCACCGTTCATCGATCCGGTTTCCCTCGATACTCGCTTTCTCGCCTGCTGCCTTTTTCTCCCGATACTTCTCCACCCATGTCTGCCAGCTCTTTCCCTCGGCGGTGTCGCGGCCGCTGAAATGAAGACCCACGATCGTGTCGTACGGGATCACCATTTTCTCATCGCTGTCGGTGGGAATGATCCGAACGTGCGGGTGCGCCCCGTCACTACGGCGATCGAACACGTACCCCCGCACGTCGCGACCATCGCTCGTGGAGATGGTGACGTCGCCGCGGTAGTCGAACGCCTCGTCGAGCGCCTCGCGACGCTGCTGCGGCGTGGACAGCTCGGGTACGGTCCCTTCGAGCGATGCATCGTCCTGAGGTTCGGCTTCGTCGGCCATGGATGGTATGACGGAGTGAATCCGGTAGAATCCACTGCTTGCGGACGGCGGAGCGACCTCGGTGGAACGCTCCGCCGAGACTCGATTTTATTTTACCTGATTCGGGGAACACCCCATGCGAGTTGAGACGTACTTCAGCCATCACGGCCTTGCTCACAACCCCTTTGAGGCGGAAGAGGCTCGCCACGATCCGGTCTTCGAACGACTGACCGACGACAGCCCCGGGCATCCGGACTTCGCGAAGATTTTCGGCCAGATCGACAAGCCCACCACATCGGTCGTGTTCGGTGAAAAAGGTAGCGGCAAGACGGCCATCCGGCTGCTCATCGGCCGCCGCATCGAGGCCCACAATGTGGACAACCCCGATCGGCGGATGCTCATGGTGGCCTACGACGACCTGGATCTCCTGATCGACCGGGTCGTGGCCCGGGGGCGGTCTGACGGCGGGTCGCGCCGCGACCAGTCAGAGGAACGATTGCTGGAGTCGATCCGCCTGGAAGATCACCAGGACGCGATCCTGTCGATCGCCGTCACCCAGATTGTGGACGCGGTGGTTCGGGCTGAGCAGCCAGTGAATCGGCCGGGAGGTTCGGACGACGGGTCACATCAGGCTCCGATCGAGATCCCGCGGCGCCGCATCAGGAAGATGCCCCGCCGCGGCCGGATCGACCTGGCCGTCCTGGCGGCGCTGTACGACCAGCCGCGAAGCGGATTGGCACATTCGCGGTGGTCAAAGTTGTGCTCCAGGCTTCGTCTGCGCCGGCTGCCTCCGATGGCTCTGTTGCGCATCGTCGCCATCGGTGTCACTCTGGCCGCCGCGGGCCTCCTGATTGGAGGTTTCCTGTCCGGCGGGATCGATGCCGAGAGTACGGGCGGCGGCGCGATGTGGCTGATTCCGGCTGGATCCGTGCTCGTGGCATTGGGCGTCCTGCTCTGGGCCACATGGTGCACACGCCAGCTGAATCTGTGGCGACTGGTTCGAAAGATCCGCAAGCAGATGCCCGCCGTGGAGCGATCCTGCGCCGAGCTGCGGGGCATGCTGTTGCGGATGCGCCGCGCCGATCTGGCGGGTCAGCCGTGGCCGGCCGGGGGCGTCGACAGCCGCAACAGCCGTTACGAGCTGACATCACGGCTGCTCGGGGTGCTCGATAGTCTCGGCTTCATCGGCATCCTGGTATTGGTCGACCGCGTGGACGAGCCGACGCTCGTCAGCGGGAACGCCGATCGCATGCGGCGCGTGGTCTGGCCGATGCTGGACAACAAGTTCCTCCAGCAGAATCGCGTGGGAGTCAAGCTGCTGCTGCCCATCGAGCTGCGCCACATGCTGCTGCGCGAGACGGCGCAGTTTTTCCAGGAAGCAAGGCTCGATAAGCAGAACCTCATCGACCGGCTGGTCTGGTCAGGATCGATGCTCTACGACCTGTGCTCGGCGCGATTGCGCGCCTGCCGGCGGGCCGCGACCGACGGCGGCAACGCGAAAGGGTCCCTCCTGGACCTGTTCGATCAGGACGTCTCGCGCGATCTGATCGTCGATGCGCTCGATTCGATGCAGCAGCCGCGCGACGCGTTCAAGTTCCTTTACGCGGTCATCCAGGAGCACTGCCGACTGGTCGCCGATGACCAGCCTGTCTACAAGATCCCGCGTGTGACGGTCGAGACCGTGAGGCGACACCATTCCCAGAGAGTCCAGGACTTCCAGCGTGGTCTCGGCCCCGGGTAGATCGCCTGGCTTGCCTGGCTGACTTGCCTGGAAAGCAGGCATCAAGAGCGGCCTCGAGTCCGCATCTTCCTGCTCGGTCACCATCGTACCCCCCGCCATCACG
>CAUZBA010000124.1:0-8404 GCA_963577635.1 Phycisphaerae bacterium | reverse complement strand
AAGTAGCCGACCAACATGCCGGCCAGCGGCCCGAACACGATCTGCTTGCCGGCAAAAATGCCCATTGAAGTGCATCAGCCCCTTCCTGGCTGGCGCCGGCAAGACTGGCGAAGATCAGCACGAATGGCAGCACGATGCCGTCGTTGAGGCCGCTCTCGACATTCAATGACTGGCGAATCCGCACCGGAACCACGCGATTGCTCACGACCACTTGCCCGAGGGCTGCGTCCGTCGGCGCCAGGATCGCCGCAAGCAATGCGGCCTCCTACAGCCCGGAATCAGTAAAGATAAGAAGAGCGGTGACCGCACCAAGGATGATGGTCAACGACATGCCGATCAGCAGCATGCGAACGGGCAGGTTGCGGTCGCGGCGTAGCTGCTGAAGATCGATGTTGGCGGCATCCAAAAACAGAACCAGGATCAGCGTGATCTCCGCCAGCATGTGCAGTGCACGATGATCGACGTCGAGCGGTACGAGACCCAGTACCGACGGGCCAACCACCAGCCCCAGCGCCAGCGCCGCGAAGAACATCGGCCCCGTGACCACCGACCCCTGGATCCTTTTGCTGATCAGACCGAAGACGATGAATGCCGAAGTGACCGTGAGGACGGCGATGGTATCCACGGGCGCCCGTCTCCGTCTTGGTGTTTGATTCCCCGACCCTGTTGCCGTATTCCCACCGCGAGCAATGTCACATCGTCATGGCTCAGGTCTCCCCCGGTGTGGCTGTTCAATTCATCAAGAACGGAAGTTCTGAGCTGTTTCATGGGGGCGCTGCCTTCTGCATCCAGCACTGCCGTGAGACGATCGAGACCGAAAATATCACGCTGCCCATCGGGGGCTTCGATGACTCCGTCGGTATAGAGAAACACCAGGTCGCCTGCGGTAAGGGGCACGTGCTGTTGAGTAAAGACGGTTTCAGACATCACCGCCAGCGGCAGATTGGCATGAGGCGTCATCCCGCTATCGCCAGGTTCTTCCAACTCCGCCTCAAACCAGTTGCGATCCTGCTGGCGTTTAACCAAAGCCGGATGATGATCGGCGTAAGCGAAGTAGAGGTTGTGATCGCTCCTGTAAAACGCGATGATTGCCGCGGTGGTCATCGCTTTGAGACCATGCCCCTCAGTGATGTGATTCATCTCGGTCAGCACGCTGGCCCCCGAGGCGTCGTTCATGTGTGATTTCAAGGCGTCGAATACGAACTGGCTGACGTCGGTAACGGCCCCGCCGTATCCCACGACATCGGCGATCGCAATGCGTGTGAGCATGTCCGACTCACAGACACTCAGGCAATAGATATCGCCGCCCTTACCGCCGTCACAGGCCGACGAGTACAGCGACGCCTCGATCCCCGCCGAGCAAACGTCCTGTTCCTGATTGCGAATGCCACCCCAGATCTCCGCACACTGAATGCGATGCATGTCACAGGCTCCGAGATCGTTCAATCGTTCCTCGCAGGGGCGGCGGCGAGGGCGAGAACTATGTGAGACCGCCATCCGGTTGCAGTGCCTCCTGAGTGTCCGTCCCGCCTGCGGGATACAACCCCTTGAGACCGATATGCCGGGTGGCCAGCGCGTCGATCCCGTGAATGACAAGCACCACGAACCCGGCCTCCACCGCAATATCCGCGGGTGATCGCGTCGTTTCTGGGTCAGTCAGGACAAAAGCGAGCCAGATGAACGCACCACACAGGATCTCGAAGATGGCGAATTTCCAGTGGCCCAGATAAAGGTCCCCAAGACCGGGAAACAGAAACGACAACCAACCGGCAACCGACGCGGATTTGAAACGCCCACCGCATTCGGGGCAACGGCGCGGGCGGCCGGCCACCGCGCGATGACAATGCGGGCACAGGTTCTCCATTGCAACAGCATTCGATGGCGACGCCGGCTGGTCATCCCGAAGTTCCTCAACCAGCTGCTGTATGTATTTTCGGTCGGCTTTCGGCACCCTGGTAAACAAGTACGACTTGCCGTTTCGTGCCCTGATCTTGGTGTTGCCGAGAAGGGTCCCCTTGACCCGAACGATGGCGTCATAAACGAGTTGGAAACGGAGCGGTCGAGGACGATAGCCCGAACTGATCTGCATCAGCAGCATGCGCTGTGTGGTCAGGGCGATGACTCGCTGATTCAAATAGTACACAATCCAACCGGCGAAATAAGATTCCCAGAATCCGACGGTGCTGCCGAATGTCAGAAAGAAGACGCGTTCGCCTTCATCAAGCATCGCTTGCAATGATTCATCCACGCGCTTTAGAGCGCGCAGCTTGCGTTTCGAGAGGCGGCGACTCCGCCAGGTGTCCGTTCGAAAGATGTCCTCGTAATTGTACGGACTGCCATCATCACCTGCGGCAAGAAGGTCGTCCACACGCTTTGCCTGTTTGAGAGAGGAATCCATCGCCAACCCCATCGTTGATACGAGATAGAGCAGGTCATCGTTCTTGCGATTCAGCGTTCGAGAACTCCGCTGCCAGTTCCGACATCACCGCCTCGGTCGTGTCCACGCGACCGAAAATGCGTGCGTGCATCAGCAATGCGTCGTCATGGGCACGCTGGGTGAAGGTGGCGCAGGCATCCTCGCAAAGCAGACTCCCGTAGCCGAGTTCGGCGGCGGCACGGGCGGTTCCGAAGACGCACGCATCGGTCAGGATCCCGGTGATGACCAGGCTTCGGATGCCCATGTTGCGCAGAGCGTGATCGAGAATGCTGCCCGTAAAACTGCCGGAGGTGAGCTTGTCCACGACGAGGTCCACCTCTCGGGGGGACAGGCGTTCGTCGACCTGGTAGCCGTGGCTGTTTCGGCGGGATTCCGGCGACTGCGATGACTTCTTTGCCCTCAGGCGTTCGGTCATCTCGTCGCCCGTAGACGTCATGTAGCCGTTGCGCGTGTACACAATCTTCCGATCCTGATCCCGGAACAGGTCGATGAGTCTTCGGATATTCGGAACCACGGTCTCATCAAGACGCCGATGCATATATTCGACGACCCGCGGATGGCCGATGCCCATCGGAGAATCGGGTTCAATGGTCATCTGGTCGTGTTGCATGTCGACCACGATGAGTGCCATCGCTTCGCTATCGAGCACCACGCCGGTGCTCATCACGTCGAACGGCCATTCCAAGTCGAACTTTCGTGGATCCCATGTCATGTCGTTTCCTGGCTCCTGAAAGAACGCTCAGCCGCGTGAAGACGTTGGCGATCACCTGGCCGCGGCAACGGCGCGGAGGGCGAAGCAGGCGATACCCCTGAGTATCGTCGATGCAGCACGACAAAGCCAGGTGCAGCTGCAGGCAGCTCAGGACGCTACATATAAACTTAATCTGCTCTATCGTCCATCGCCCGCATCCGGCTTATTCGTTGCGTCGTAAAGTATTTCAGTTCCTCGTACAACGCGAGTGACTGTTTGAACGCGGGCATTCGACTTCATATCGGTGGTCACAGTGAATGTGTACGTCTGGTGCGTGTAGAGTTCCACCAACCCTCGAGAGAGGGGTGGCGAACCCCAGGGAACTCGGAACTGCTGTATCCCGTCATCGAGAACCAGCCACTGCCAGAATGACGTGAACTCGTTCCCGTCGGCATCAACGACGTGGATGTCCTGCCTCTCCCGAATGTCGAATTGAGGCCTGCACGTAATGTCTGCGATCACTTCGCCCGGCGGTTGCCCAGTCGCGGTCACCATGTTTGACCTGAGCGCAGCCGCCGATCAGGACCAGGGCAAGATATGCGCATAACCTCATGTCGACGGTGCAAACGTGTGCCGCGTCTAAATCTTCCCGGCCTGCTTCCATTCCTCAGCCATACGCTCCTGATAGGCGGCAGCAGCCACCTCATCGACCTTGGCCCGCTGCGAGTAGTAGATGAAGCCCAGGGCCCGTCGATGACGGGACTCACTTCGATTGCCGTCTGCGCGATGAATCGTCATGGCGTGGTGAACCAGCAGATCGCCGGGTCGGGCCGAATGCGCCACTTCGCCGGCCATGTCGGCATCGGTTCCAAAGTCGGTGATGCCCTGAGAAAAGCCCAGCGTCTGGGTCCGTACGTGCGGGCGCAGGCCGCAATGGTTGGAACCGTGGACGTAACGGACGCAACCGTTTTCCTCGTCCACATCATCGAGGGCCAGCCACATCGTGACGGCCTCGCACGGTTCGATCATGAAGTAGTAGCCGTCCTGGTGCGGCGGCGTCGGCGTACTTACCTGTGGTGGTTTGTTGAAGTACTGCATGTTGATGCCGTCAACGGGTCTATCAAGCAGAACTTCAGCCAGTTGTTCAAACTTGCTCTTGAGAAACAGGCCTTCGAAGTACGGATCGTGCGTGTGCATCTGCTGGATTTGTTTGAGGGATTCGGGTTTGTTCAGATCCTCATAGAAAGCCAGTTCACGGGGACGGGCGGGCAGGACTTCGGCGATAAAGCGATCCAGATTAGTTCGAACTTCGGCCACTTCGCCATCGCTGAGAAAGCCCGGCAGTACGATGTATCCGTCCTGCAGAAATGTGTCACGAGCCGATTCGGGCATGGTTCGCCAATCGCTGGTTTCTATTGGTGGCATGAACTTTCCCCAATGTCCGGGACAGTGATGCTGTTCAATAATGTGCTTAAAACTCGACGAACATCATATACTGATTGAGGATGCCCGGCAGATGGAGCGTGAGTTCCGCATTGAGTATGACCAGGACGGATATCAATTGACTGCAGAGGAGAATCACAAACCAGTTCCTGATCTGCAAGTACCGTCGCCCACCGGCATAGAGCGAATACATCCAATGGGCCGACAATACGATCACGATCCCACGACCGAAGTCAGCCGAAACAGGTCTTGCCTTGATGCCGGCAGGCGTGAGGCCCAGGCACTTCAAGGGTATCGTGATGAGAGGCCAGTTTGCGGCGATCGAAACCAACACTGCGAGCAGGAGAACATTGGCTGCCGCGCTATAGTTAGCCATACGCCACAAGTGTCGTTCAGAGACACGATAATCGTGAAGCGTCGAAAAGAACAGGGACATTCCGAAGGTCGTCGTCAGGACGAGAGCAGCGTAGAACAGGGCAAGTCGTCCGGCGAAAATCAGAATATGTGTAGCTTCACGTAAGACGTAATGCAACACATCAGCGCGCGTGCCTGCCGGCACGACCCCTACTGGCATGGCGAACGGCATGTAATAGTACTTTGTAGCTATTGAAATCGACAATCCCGCGACCAATATCGCGGCCCCAACTAACATGCTCACCGCGAAATAGGCCGACAGACGAATCGGAAACACCGGATGGGACAGTCGAATGGATCGCCAGAACCTGCCGGGAATCCAGTTTTGGATCGCCGTGATCAGAAATCTACGGACGCGATGATGTCCGCCGTGATGCTCGAATAGGATGCGGTGCGGCCGACGATCGGGATTCAACACGTCATCCCAGGAGAACTCCAGCCCACACTCCGGACAACGCGACTCCTGAAATCCACGAAGACTGTACGTGCATCGATCACAGAAGATCTCTTCACGGTCCTGCATGCCGTCGATGGATGCCCAATGCACATTCATGTTGGGCACTCGCGCCCTAGATCTAACTGGTCAGGCTCGCCTCAGCGTGCGTGGATCAATTCGCGACTGTGCGCCACATTCGGGACAGACAACGCGTGGACCGGCGAGCGATTCTGTCAACGTGATGGGGATCGCTGCGTAGGAAACACCGCGAAGAATGCAGCCGCAAGTCGGGCAACTCCATCGCGGTTTTAGTGCGATTACAACCCGGTGCAGCCAGAGAAAGACCAAAACGCCAAACAGAGACACTGCACCGAGGGAAAACGCGACATAGCAGGTCGGAATCGGCATCCATTGATGGAGCCGGTTGTGCAGGAATAGCGCGCCAACAACGTACGATACACCCAAGGCTGGGACAAGACGAAGTCGATACGGAATCGCCTGCATTGACAACATCACCAAGAGAACTCCGAGGCAGATGCTCCAAAGCACAGCGCAAGTCGCGCCTACAAGCACTGCGATTGGAACAATGAAGGCGAGGGCGACGGAATGACCTAGCGTTGCCAGACAGTCGATGTAACCCAGACCATGGACCACCCGGATGACCAGAGCGATAAGCGCCATGGACAACGCGGCAATGAATGCTGAATATATGATTGTGAGCGATATGATTCGATGGAGCGACATGACGAATCACGTTTCGATGACGGTGTCGTCGACTTCTATACGATAGCCCCTATGGCCCGTCGGTTCTCGCGTATATCAATCCGAGGTGATTCGCTACGGGCCGTTGTCGACCGGGGATCTTCGTGTGCACCGGTCGACTGAGCAGGCATGGCCGTTCCTGCGCATCGCGCCCGGCGAGGGTCGCGGAACCGCCGCCGTCCAGTTCGATCGCGTCGTGGGCCCCACCGCCATCAGACGGTCCGCCGTGCTTCGAAGCGTCATTCCATGACTGTATCCGGGCTGCTTGCCATCGATGACCAGAAGCCACGCGCGGCGTCTATCCTTGTCCAGCGCGATCGCCGAGCGCGGATACGCATTCTCATTCGAGAATGCGACGACACGCCCGTCACGGACAAGCCAGCGTCGCCCGATATCGCATGCCGTACGCCGTCCGTCACCTGACCGAAATCGACCCGCCCCGACACGGAAATCACCAGTACCGGCCAGTCACTCTTAGCTACGCCGTATCGTTTTCCGAACCCAACCGCCGTGCCCACAACTTCGATGTGATCGCCCGAATGCGGACAGTAGTCCAGGACATGATTGTCCCGACATGGATGAAAAAAAACTTCCGTTGATTGCGATATCGGCGCCCAGAATGCCCAACGCGTCCGTCGTGGTGCGGGCCACTGCGCGTGGACCGTCGTGAGTCGCCATGGGGGATGTGACCACCCATCGATGGCCGGCACGCAGATCCACGGCGACCAGATGCGCGACGACGGGCCGTGGGTCGGCTTGAACCAGTCGTTCGTAACGCACGCCATGATGCAGGGCGACCACCTTGGGGCATGGCGCGCCTCTTATGATCGACCCTAGCAGGAACGCCGCCATCGCCAACGGCGCCTCGCTTGCCACGATGCTCGCGACGGCGGTCGCGCGACAGACGATCCCGAATGGCAATGCTCTGACACGTCGTAAACGCCAGGCACCAAGCCCCAATCCCAGAAGTCCCAGGCCGATGCCGAGACAGGCCAGGAGCGTCTGAATCACCGATAACTCTCAAGCACTTTTTGATAGGTCGCGTTGGAGATCGCGTCCTCCTCGAGCAGCGCGTCAAGAGAGTGCTTCATGGTCTGCATGCCGTGGCGCTTGCCTGTGGTGATGAGATTGCGCAGGTGATACGTATCACGCTTTCGCAGCACGTTTCGAATCGCGTCCGTCCCCACCAGCGTTTCACAGGAGATTCGCTTTCCACCGTCGTTGGTGGGCAACAGTTCCTGGTGGATGATCCCGTGCAGAGACTCGGCAGCAGTGCCCTCATGTGACCGTCGCTTCCGTCCGGCGCATAGGCCAGAAGCCGTTCGACGATCTTGTCAATGGAAATGATGTGCAGTGTGGATAGGACAAGCACACCCGTCTCCGCGGCAGTGAGCGCGGTCTTGATCGTGTCGTAGTCACGCATCTCGCCGATCGCGATCACATCCGGGTCCTGCCGCAGCGCTGCTCGAAGTCCACGGCTGAATGATGTGGTGTCCTTGCCCACTTCGCGCTGGCTGCTTGTTGACATGGACGTACTCGATCGGGTCCTCGATGGTGACAATGTACTTGCGCGAGTGTTCGTTGATGGTGTCCATCATGGCGGACATCGTGGTCGTCTTACCCTGGCTGGTGCTGCCCGTGATGAGAATCATGCCCTTCCGGGCCCGGGTTATATCGGTGACCAGATCGGGTAGACGCAGGTCCCACAGTGGCATCGGCGTGGCGGCCAGAAGGCGGATCACCGCGCCGACGCTGCCATCGTTGTAGCTGACGTTGACTCGATATCGATTGCGCTGCGTATCAGCAGTCATGAAATCAAGATCACGCGATTCTTCGAATTCACTGATCTGATCTTGACTCAAAAGCGTATAGGTCAACTCCCTTGCAAGCTGTGAAGTCAAGGCCTCTTTCGTGGCCGGCAGCAACGCGCCTTCGATTCGCAACATGACCGGCGAGCCCGCGACGATGTGAACGTCCGTCGCTTTCTTGTCTCGGGCCATCTTCAGAAGTTTTTCAAGATCTTTCATCGCTACAGCCTGACGTGCCAGGCCGCCCTCAGTTGTTGGGCGCTACCCCCGCCACCGCGCCTGGCCGTTCTCAATCAGCGGGTCTCCCTGGCTGTAGACGCCTTTCGACTCGTCCTGGTGGAGAAACAGCGTTGGCGTGAACGCGACGAAGTAACTTCTGCGCGGTCGCGGGGTTGTATTCGGGCCGCTCCTGT
>CAUZBA010000123.1:0-8478 GCA_963577635.1 Phycisphaerae bacterium | reverse complement strand
GTCAGCGGACCGGATGGTGATGAGACGTTCATTCTTTGCCGAATCCGGGATCGTCGTGAGAAAGAAAAGGCGATGCACGATCGGTTTGAGAAGCGCATCGAAGAAGGCCTGGTTCGCCTCAGGGGCCGCTTGGACAAGGCCAAGAAGGAGCCGGACGAGCAACAGGTTCAGCGTCAGATTGGTCGCCTGTTGGGGAGAAACAGTCGAGCGGCTGGTCTATTCGATATCCGCGTCAAGAAGATCGAACGTAATGCCCGGCCTGGTTTGCAAGTAACGTGGAGCAAGCGTCACGACTGGCGAAGGTGGTCCGAATTGAGCGATGGTTGCTACCTGTTGCGTAGCAACGTCAAGGATTGGAGTGGCCGAGACCTGTGGAAGGCCTACACGCAATTAACGGAGGCAGAAGAAGCATTCAAAATCCACAAATCTGACCTGCAGATTCGCCCGGTCTGGCATCAGAAACAGGAACGTGTCCAGGCTCACATCCTCGTTTGCTTCCTTGCCTATGTGCTTTGGAAGACACGGGGCCAGTGCAGCCGTCGCGCAGGCCTGGGCGATGAACCCAGAAGAATGTTCGATGAGTTGGCGCGAATCAAACTTGTGGACGTGCTGCTGCCAACACGTGCCGGCACGACCATCCGAAAACGATGTGTCAGCAGACCCACCGACCACCAGGGAATACTGCTACATCGCTTGGGCATGACCCTGCCGACCGCACTTGAAATGACAGAGATGTAGTGAAGGCTTTTCGCCAAAAACCGCCCTGGCACCAGCACCAGGGCCACTCATGGGACGTAACTTCGGAACTTGGGGTAGCGGCCACGCCCATCGGGCGTGGCCGCTAACTGCCCCCGTCGATCTGTAGCGCCGCCAACGCCGTGGGCAGATCCTCGGCGAACTCGAATACCTTGTCGAGACCGGTGGTCATAAAGACCACCCAGATGGTGTCGTGAATCGCCGCCAGTTTCAGCCGTGCGCCACTGTCGATCACGACCTTGCGCAGGCGCAGGAGCTGTGAGAGATTGGAGCTGTTGACCCGTCTGACAGATGAAAAGTCCACTGCAATGTGCGGGCCGGGATCGACGCGGTTGGATTCATCCAGCGTATTTACAAGTTCGTCCGACAGGGCAGGCTCGTCGGCCAGGCGGACGATCCAGATACGATCAGACCACTTTTGGATCGGCATGGTTTAGTACAGAAAGACCCGGGGTCTGCCTGGATATTCAACCATCGGGCCAAGATCGTGCGAGAGATTCGCTGGCAAGGAGGCCGAAGCAGGCGATGCAGGACGACGTAGTCCAGCGGCGCTCGCAGACGATCGACGCCAGGGGGAATGTCCAGGCAGACCCTAAGCCTCCGTCGCCCCGTGGCTCTTCTGAACCGGTTCGCCCTCTTCTTCGGCGATTCGGGCCACGCCGGCCAGCGCGTCGCCCTCGACAACGTTGATCACGCGCACGCCCTGGGCGGCACGACCGGTCCGTCGAATGGTCCCTGCATTGATCCGCACGATCATACCGCCGGTTGAAATCAGCATCAGGTCGTCTTCGTCCTGCGTCGCCAACAATGCGACGACGGGGCCGTTCCGCTGGTTCACGACGATGTCCCGGCGGCCCTTGCCGCCGCGGCCCTGCGGCCGCGTGGTGCCGTCTTCGGCTTGAATGAGATACTCCGCGAGACGCGTCCGCTTCCCATAGCCGTTCGCCGTCACGGTCAACAGATCGCGATCGTCATTCTCCGCGATGCGCACCAGACCGATCACCACTTCGTCCGGCCCGAGATCGACCCCCTTGACGCCCGCCGCATTGCGACCCATAGCCCGTGCGGCGTCCTCCTGAAAACGGATCGCCATGCCCCTTCTGGTGCCCAGCAGGATGTGGTCACGACCGGAAGTCCATGTGACGCCGATCAACGAATCTCCCTCGCGCAGATTGATCGCGATGATGCCGTTGCGGTGAACGTTTCGGTAATCCTTCAAGGCCGTACGTTTGACCAGGCCCTGACGTGTCGCGAAAAGGAGGAAGGATTCCTCCTTTTCGAAGTCCTCGATGGGCATCAGCGAGCAGATTCGCTCACCCTCGCGCAATTCGAGCATGTTGACGATCGCCCGGCCACGCCTCGTGCGTTGCGCTTCGGGGATCTCGTAGACCTTGATCTTGTAGACCCGGCCGGTATCCGTGAAGCAGAGAAGGTCGTCGTGCGTGGAGGCGACGAAGAGCTGCTCGGTGAAGTCGTCGTCTGCTGTGCCGGCTCCGATCACGCCCCGCCCCCCGCGTCCCTGGGTGCGGTACTGATCGACCGGCAGACGCTTCACGTAACCGGCGTGAGTCACCGTCACGACCACGCGCTGCACGGGCGTCAGTTCGGCGATGTCGAAATCCACGACCTCCTGCTCGTCGAACGAGGTGCGGCGCGGGTCCGCGTATTTGGCCTTCAGCTCGCGCGTTTCATTCTTGACGATGCTCAGGACGCGCTGCTCATCGGCGAGAATCTGCTCGTACTCCTCGATCTGCTCCAACAGCCTGGCGTACTCTGCGACCAGCCGCTCGATTTCAAGTCCCACGAGCTGAATCAGCTGGAGCCGGCCGATGGCCTCGGCCTGGACCCGCGAAAGCAATGCTTGCTGATCCGCCGAGGCGGACTTCAACTGCTGTGGAATCAACGGCGCCGAGGGATGATCGGAGGGAATCCGAAAACCACGGGCCATCAGTTTTTCGATCGCCTCTTCTCGAGTGCGCGATCCGCGAATCAGCTTGATCACGGCTTCGATGTCACAGACCGCATAGATCAGGCCTTCGATGCGATGGGCCTCGCTGCGCGCCTGTCTGAGGCGGTAGGCTGTCCGACGCCGGATCACGTCGATCCGGTGGTCCACGTAGACTCGAATCAGATCGCGAATGCGCAATGTTCGCGGCTGGCCGTTGACCAGCGCGATGTTCATGATGCTGTAGGTCGTCTGCAGCGGCGTGATCTGATAGAGCTGGTTTTCGACGACCTTCGGATCCGCCCCGCGCTTCAACTCGATGACCACCCTCATGCCGCTGCGGTTGGACGACTCATCGACGATGTCTGAGATGTCGGTGATCCGTTCCTGCTTGCGCGCGTCGACAATCTTGGCAATGACGCCGGCGTTCTTCGACACCTGATAGGGGATCTCAGTGACCACCAGCAGGTCGCGCGGGCCCTTCTGCTCGTGATGAATTCGTGCCCTGACCGTGATCCGGCTGCGACCCACCGCGTACCCCTCGACCACGCCGCGACGCCCCATGATGATTCCGCCGGTCGGAAAATCAGGGCCCGGAATGATTTCCATCAGCTCCCGCAGCGCGATCTGCGGATCGTCGATCACGGCGATGATCCCGTCGCAGACTTCACCCAGGTTGTGCGGGGGCATGCTGCTGGCCATGCCCACCGCGATACCCGTTGAGCCGTTCACCAGAAGATTCGGGAACTTCGCGGGCAGAACGCGGGGTTCATCGACGGTCTCGTCAAAGTTCGGTTGCCAATCGACGGTGTCCAGCTTCAGGTCTTCGAGCATCTCGACGGCGTGCTGGTGCAACCTTGCTTCGGTGTACCGCATGGCCGCAGGCGGATCCGGATCGATCGATCCGAAGTTTCCCTGCTTGTCGATCAGCACGCATCGCGACTTCCACGTCTGGGCCATGTTGACCAGGGTCGGGTAGATCGCCTGATCACCGTGGGGGTGGTACTTCTTCATCGTTTCACCCACGATTCCGGCACACTTGGAATGCTTGCGGCCCGCCGTGAGATTCAGGTCGTTCATGGCGACCAGGATGCGGCGCTGGGACGGTTTGAGCCCGTCTCGGGCGTCCGGAAGCGCCCGATCCACGATCGTGCTCATCGCGTAGGTGAGATAGGAGTCGGCCAACTCGCGTTCGATGGCCAGATCAGTCATGCGGCCCGCCGGAAAGGGTCGTTCCTCGATGGAATCGGTCTGGCCCTGATCGGGACTTTCAGGATTGGCCATAGTTTCGTTGCCCTCCTGTCGCAACGAGTCGCATCACGGAACGGAGTATAGCAGATTGCGTTAAGTTATCATTCAGCCTTTGCCGCTCGAATCAGGCCGCGCGGACTCACCCCATGGAAGCTGGCATCGTTGGTCTGTCCTACATTGGCAAGACCACCTTATTCAATGCGCTGACCGCGCTGGACGTTGAGCGCGGCGTCGGGGGGCCGGCCGGCCGGCCCAACCTGGGCGTTGTCAACGTACCCGATCCGCGTCTCGCGACCATCAATCGTTACGTTGAAACCAAGAAGATCGTCTACGCGACGTTGCAACTGGTGGACGTTGCGGGCCTGGTCGCGGGCGCAAGCAAGGGAGAGGGGCTTGGAAACCGGTTCCTGTCGCACCTGAGGCGTGTCGATGCGCTGCTTCATGTGGTTCGCTGCTTCGACGACCCCGGCGTACCGCACGTTGACGGGTCGGTCGATCCGGTTCGTGATGTCGAAGCGGTCGAAACGGAATTGATGCTGGCAGACCTCGAACAGGTCGAGGGCATGACGGGCAAGGCTCGCAAGCAGGCCCGCACCGGTGATCGTGACGCGAAGTTGCGGCTCGAGGTGATCGAAGCGTGCCACGTGGCGCTGAGCGAGGGTCGAGCGATCGCGAGCCTGGACGACGGCGTCATGGCCACGGCCGATGCGAAGCAGGTCGTCCGCGCTCTGGCACTGCTCAGCGCCAAACCCGTCCTGTACGTGGCCAATGTCGGCGACAGCGACCTCGCAGGTGACAACGAGGCGGCGCGGGCGCTGCGAGCGATGGCCCGCGGCCGCGACGGCATAGTGGTGCCAATATGCGCCAAGCTCGAAGAGGAATTGACCGCCCTCGATCCCTCCGAACAGGCAGAAATGCTGGAGGCGCTGGGCCTTCGCGAGCCGGCGCTGCCGGTACTGGCACGAGCCACCTACGACTTGCTGGGCCTGCACAGCTTCTTTACCTGTGGTCCCAAGGAGATACGCGCCTGGCCGATTCCGAAGGGTTCGACGGCGCCAGTTGCCGCGGGGACGATCCACTCGGACATCCAACGAGGCTTTATTCGCGCCGAGGTGTATGGCGTGGACGATCTTGAGCAATGCGGTGGTGAACAGGCCATCCGTGCCGCCGGGCGAATGCGCGTCGAGGGCAAGAGCTACACCGTTCAAGACGGCGATATCTGCCACTACCTGTTCAACGTTTGAGCAACTTCTCGCGTTGGATCATCACCTTCAACGTGTGGCAGACCAGTTCGATCTGCGTCTCGTCCATTGAATTGAAGAACGGCAGGGCGATCGTTCGCGCACTGACCGATTCGGCGATGGCGAAATCGCCCGGCCGGTAGCCGAACATCTTGCGGTAGAAAGGCTGCAGGTGGATGCAGGGGAAGTAGTTTCCGGATCCGATTTCGTGGCGAAGCATTCCTTGTATGATCCGATCTCGCTCAACATGGCCATACTGGTCGCTGAGGCGGACGACGAACGCGAACCAACTCATTTCGTCAGGGTTGTCCACAGTGGGAATGATCAGGTCGTTCCAGTCCAGCAAGCGCTGAATGTACAACCCCGCGACGCGACGGCGCGCGGCAAGAATCTTGTCAAGACGTCCCATCTGCGCGGCCCCCAGCGCGCAGGCCATTTCGCTGAGCCGATAGTTGTAGCCGAGGCAGTCGTGCTGCAACCAGGACCCTGCCGGAGCCTCACGGGCGTTCGCGGTCTGAGGCTCGGTGCGACCCTGATTGCGCATCGCGCGAGCCAGGCCCGCAAGGCGGTCGTCGTCGGTCACGATCATGCCGCCTTCTCCAGTCGTGATCTGCTTGTTCGGATAGAAACCGAACACACCGGCACGGCCGAACGCGCCGACCGGCTTGCCGTGGTGACGTCCGCCGATCGCCTCGCAGCAGTCTTCGATCAGCGGCAGTTCGTGGTGTTGGGAAATCTGGGCCAATCGATCCATGTGCGTGGTGTTGCCGAACACCTCGACGGCCAGGATAGCCTTGGTCTTCGCCGTGACCGCAGCTTCGACCCGATTCGGATCCATGTTGAGGCTGCGCGGGTCGATGTCGACGAATACGGGCTTGGCTCCCGTAAACAGGATGCTGTTGGCCGAAGCGACGAAGCTGAAGGGTGTCGTGATGACCTCGTCTCCCGGCCCGATATCCAGTGCTCGCATGACGAGGTGGAGTCCGGCCGTCCCCGAGCTGACGGCCACGGCGTGATTCCGGCCGGTCCGCTCGGCAATGATGTCCTCAAATTGTGTTCGCCGCGGACCGATGCTCAGACGGCCTGACTTAAGGGCCTCAACCACCGCTGCGATCTCGGTGTCGGTGACCTCGGGTTGACTCAGAGGGATGCTGCTCACAACCGATCAGTGATCCATCACACGAACCAGCGCCGCTTCCGTCTGGTTCGTCAGAGAAAGGTATCGCCATGCGGCTTGAAGGCGCAGCGGACCGTTCAGGTTGCCGCGCACGAGGAGTCCCAGCCTGTGGAGCTGGTCTTCGGTGAGTTCGTCACGGTGCTTGGCCAGCAGTAGCAACGCCAGCTTCCTGGTGGTGGGTCGATCGAACGGCTTGAGGCCGGCAATCACCTCGTCCGCGCCGGAATCGGAATTGCAGCGAAGCAGGCCGTACAGGATCCCCTGCTTCAGCCTGTCAGGTGACTGCGGCGACGCAAGGACCGGTCCGAGAATGGCGATCGCGTCATCGCGAGATTTTTCGAAAAGGATCTGCGTGGCCCGCACGACATTGTCCATACGCACGGCACGGCTGCGGGCGGGCCCCGGCGCTGCGAGAATGACTTGTTCGAGGATCTGGATGCTGTCGGGATCGGAGGCGTGCCGCTTCGCGTAGGTCAGCACCCATTCGCTCACCATCGAATGATCCAGTTCGATCAGGTCGCCAATCCGTTCTACCACGCCGCTGCCGTTACCGATCGCAGTGGAAGCCGCACCGATCCGCTGGATCAACGGAACGTCGCTGGCTTCCATGGCACCCTCAAGATTGCTCTGCCCCTCGTGTGCCAGGGTCAGCACCACCATCGCCAGACGCGTCAGTTCCGCGGGATCAGAGGACGATTCGAACAGTTGACTCCACAGCCCTTCGGCCTCGGCCCCGCCGAACCGCAGGGCGGCGCGCAGCGCAATGATTTGCAGTTTCGTTTCCGCGTCCGGTTCGCCCGCGATCTTCAGCGCCCATGGCCCCACCTGATCAAAATCGAATCGAAGGGCAGTGCCGATCAACATCGATCGCACCTGATCTCGCACCTCATCTGCCGACGCGTCGAGTTCGTCGAGGGTCTTGCGCGCCTCGGGCTCGCCAAGTTGCAGCAGCAGCAGGGCGGCCAGGCTCTTTCGAGCCAGGTTGTCCGCATTCAAGGCCTCGTTGAGAATCTCCTTCTTGTCGAACTGCTTGTCCCTGATCAACCTCGCCGACACAAGCACTTTCACAGCCAGGTCGACCTGCTCATTCCACTCGAGCAACTGCGTGGCCTGATCGTTGGTCATCATGTCGTGGTCCAGGGCGTGGCTGACCAGATCCGCCTGCACGAGAGGAGACTTGACGGAGGCCAGTTGGGCCAGGTCCAGTTGCGAACCTTCCGCGCCTTCCGCGAGACCGAGAATCCCGTGAATCTGTAGATCGGGGTGCGCGCTCTCCGCCAGCGACCCGAACAGGGGCCGCAGTGCCGGATCACGCAATTGCCGCAGGGCGCGGTGCAGCACGTGGTGCTGCCCGTTGCGATACACGCGCGTGGTCATGCGCATCAGGTAGATGGCCGTCTCGGTGCTTTCGTCCAGCCGTTCGGGCTCGTTCGCGGCACCGTCGCCCCAGACAACAGGGGCGGCGAGGAGGGACAGGCAGATTCCAGCGGTGGACAGGCGGCGCGTGGGCATTGCAATCAGTGTAGACGATGTGGTTCCGCGATGGAACCGGCCGCACATTGACCCATTCGCGGCCCGCAGCGAACATACGCGACCCGATGGGTTACGAACGACTCAATATCAGCAGGATGACGCCCTACGTTCCGGGCGAGCAACCCGACGAACCTTCCGTCGTCAAGTTGAACACCAATGAAAACCCGTATCCTCCCGCAAGTCAGGTGCTCGACACGATCGGATCAATCGGCGCCGAGCACCTGCGGCGATATCCACCGGCGACGGCCCAACTCTTTCGAACGACAGCGGCCGACGCACACGGCGTAGCTGCAGAACAGATCATCGCGACCAACGGAGGCGATGAACTGCTGCGCCTGGCGGTGACGGTGTTCTGCCGTCCGCAAGGTTCGAACGACGACACCGGCGGAATCGGCATCGCCGAACCCGGGTACGAGCTGTACCCGGTGATCGCGTCGATCCAGGACGCTCCGCTGGTGCGGGTACCGCTCTGCGATGCGTTCGCCCTTCCGGACGATTTCGACGAACGGGTGGCCGGCAGCGGCTGTCGGCTGGTCATCCTGGCCAACCCGCACGCACCGTCCGGTCGTCTCGAG
>CAUZBA010000122.1:0-8508 GCA_963577635.1 Phycisphaerae bacterium | reverse complement strand
CGGTGTAGAGGTCCGTCGCCGTCACCGTCCACCTGCCGCGCTTTTCGCTGAGCGCGATGGGAAGCGAAATCTGCGCGGTGCCGTCTTTCACGATGACGCTGCGGCTGAACCAGGGCGCTTCTTTGCCGCCGGGCGTTTTCGCCCGCACCTTGACCGCGTGAAGGCCCCGGGCATCCGGGATGTCCACCTGCAGCCGGATCATTCCGCCGCGGACAACGGTTTTTTCGGCCGCGGTCAGCACCGGTGCCTGCAGGGGCCGATCGCTGAGGACGATGATCGCGGGCCACCACATGCCGTTTTCAGTGGTGAACCGCGTGACGGGACCTTCGCGCCCGCCCGTTGCGATGTCCACGACGTACCGGGGCTCCGGGAGGCGAACGTGCACCGGCGGAGACTTGTCCACGACGGGCAGGGGGGTGTCGGCTTCCGCGAGCAACTGCGAGATTCCGGGTATCGGGTTGGCGTATCGCTCTTCCAGCGGCCCGCGAATGATGACCACCTCGGTACCCGGGCCCGTCTTCCAGCGCACGGCCTCCACCTGGCGGTACGGCTTGCCGCCATCGTCGACCAGACGCAGCGGCCATTCGACGCCGGCGGACGCGAACGCGCTGCGGAGAAGTTCCAGGGCGCCCCTGGGCGCCTTCGGCGACCACACGTTGGGATACGACCACATCGCGAAGTTCAACAGGATTGCTCTTCCCTTGCCGAAGCTGTTGACGATGCAGATCGGCGTGGGGCCCGCACTGCCAAGCGCAGTGGCGCCGCGGAGTTGCACCGCGGGATTCACGTGGATCCGCCGCAAGTCGACCGCGACATCACGGACGCCGATCGTTCCCCTGATCGCCCCGTTCGACTCCAGGGCTTCGACGTTGCCCGTGTGGCTCACGCCGAAGACGTCGTCCAGGGCGCCGGCTGCGAGCGGCTTGCAATGGCTGTCGTAAAGACCGGGACGGATGTCGGCGATCACGGTCCCCCCGGCTGCGACGAATTCCCGGACGATCCGTGCTTCGGTCGGACCGATCGCCTCGCACTGTGACAGGATGAATACTTTGTAGGGCGCCGGGTCGAACTCGCCGCGGCGCAGCATCCGATCGGTCACGTATTCGAACTGGAGGCCGGCCGCCCGGATCATCGAGTGCCACACGAGGTGGTTGTGCGGCAGGTCGGCCGTGAGTGTCCAGTCCACGTCCAGATTCTCATCAGGCCGCATGTGATCGTCGAGGTTGCTCACCATGCCGTTGTAGTCCCCGTAGCTGCGTCCGGCTTCGAGGAAGTTGGCGGCCGCAGCGGAGGGGAAGGAGTGCAGCATGACGATCCCGTCGTGCTGCATCCTGGATTCGATGTTCAGGAGCCGCCCCATGCCGTCGAAGATCACGCGCGCCGTCTGAATCATTCGAGCCGACTCCGCGTTGGGGGCGTAAGCGGGTCCCAGGATATTGTCCACGCGCCATTGGCCGAGACGGTTGGCGCCGCGGCAGAACGTCGTCCAGAAATTGCGGCCGCCGGTCCACTGGCCGAACCTGTGGCCGGGCGCGATCTTTGGCGCGATGGAGCGGACGACCTCGATCGGAAGCGTCGAGTAGTACATCCACCAGTCGGTGTTGCGGACGTACCAGTCGATGTCGTCGTCGATATAGCCGGTGCCCTCCAGCCCCACCTGCGCGTGAGGGTCGCCTTTGGATAGTGCCTTCCTGACACGCCCGACGTGGTTGCAGAAGTTCCAGGGCCCGAACGCCTGGCGATCGAACCAGCGCGGATAGCTCCGCATGCGCTCGTTCCAGGAGGTGGAACCCCGCGTGGGTCCCTTGCTCGACGCCTCCTGGTTCGCCCACATCATCTGCGCGGCGCGGCGTTCCTCGGCGGGCTTCGCCGGCAGCGACGTCCCGTCGATGATCGGCTCGATCCGGTCGAACGAGCTGAAAGACGTTCCCCAGGATTCGTTCAGCGCATCGATGTTCGCATACTGCCCCTCGAGGTAACCCAGGTACGTCTTCCAGCAGGCGGGGCGCAGGCACATGCCCGTGGTCGCCCGCTCGTCACCCATGTTGTAAGCCAGGACGCTGTACGGAACCCACTTTTTCTGTTCGGAAGCCCACCTCCGCAGGCGATCGCTGGCCGCGGGCTCGGCGTTCCAACAGCCTTCGATTCGCTCCCAGTACCGTCGGCCGTCCGTCGCGACGGTCTGTTCCAGCGGAAGAAATTCGAGCCGCCTTCTGTGCTCGTCCCAGCGGTGGCGCGACAGTCCCACGCTGATCATCGGCATGTAGGCCATGCCGGCCCGGGTCATGTACCACCACTCATGCCGGCTGGTCTCCGTGCGCGCGGTCACGCCCGATGCAGCGAGATAGTCCTCGACGGCGTCGTCGGCTTCAAAGTTGTAGAGCCTGCCCCACAGGACGAAGTTCCAGTCGTCCCTCTTGCGCCGCGGGATGGTGTACCGGGCGAATGCGTGGCACACCTCGTGGTCGCCTTTCAAGAGCACCGCGTCGAGGCCGAGCGCGCCGGGCATCCACGCGTAAGTCGGCAGGCGGAACTCCACGTCCTGCGTCGGGCGAGGAAAATCTTCCTGCACGAGCACGCGCCCGTGGCGGTCGATCGCCCGGACGCGAAGCGTCTTGTCGTCCTCGCGAGCCGTTGCCACTGCAACGGAGCCCCTGATTTCGTCCCCGGATTCTCCCCATTCGCGCTGAAGCTTGAGGTCCAGGCTGTCGCCGGTCGTGACGGTAAAGGAATTGACGGCCCAGCCTTCGACGCCGCGCTTGCTACTGGCGACGGCATCAACCCAGTACGTACCGGCGGGCAAGGCCGGCAGGGCGTACGATTTTTCGCCGGCGGCGGCTTCGACGCCCTGTGCGACCGGCAGTTCGGTGGTATCGAGAAACTGGCATCGGATGCGCGCCGCCACGCTCAGCGGGCCCGGCACGTCCTTGCCGCGCCAGGTGACTTTTATCCGGCGCTGCGACAACTCGGAGCGGTCAAGCGCGTGGTCTGCGACATCGATCGCGACATTCAGCGGCGGTTCACGGCGCGCGGCCCAGAGAACCGGGCGTCCCATGCGCTCCAGCCGGATGTCGCGATGCATGTCGAGTCCGAAGAAGGGAGCGAGCGCGAAAACCTCCTGCGGTTTGTCCAGGTAGATGCTCCAGCCGGCCTGGCTGAAGCAGACCAGGCGTCCTTTGCCAAGTTCGAATGTCCTGGCTTCGAGGTCGGCAAGCATCGCAGGCAGTTCCTTCAGTTCTTTCGCCATTTCCAGTATGGATTTGTCCCGCTCGTCGGCCTCGACCCGCATCACCAAGCCGGCGCCGCGCTTGACGGCATCCAGGATGTTCGCGCGGACCTCGCCGGGGATGTGGTCCATGACCGGGCCGATGACGACGAAACAGTCGTAGTCGTCTTTCAGGAGGCGCGCCAACCGCTCCTCGCCGAGCCGCCCGCCGTAGACGCCCGATGCACCGGCGTAGGCGACACCGTCACCGGTCCCTTTCTTTGTCGCGACGAGAACCGCCTTCGCCTCGATGTCGTACCGGCGCATCAGCTCGCCGACCCGGTACGTCGGGCCCAGATTGCGATTCGTGGAGAGGTGGACGATGAAAAGGGCGCGGATCGTTCCCAGCGAATACGGCTTTGCCCATTTCGTGTGCGGGGTCTCGAAAACGGTCTGCAGCGAGCTTTCCTCCTCGAGCCTGTCCATCGACGGCATCGAGGGGCCGCCCCGGACGGCCGTGCTCAGAAGCGTCAGCAGCATGACGCCGCAGAGGCCCGTCGTCTTCATCGATTGCCGGTTGATGTTCGGACCGGTTGACATGCTGATGACTGCTATTTCGGGCGCTGTCAGCTATGATACTGCTTCTGCCCCGAATCGAGCCATCAACACCTTGTACAGGAGCGTCCAGATGTTCACTGCTTGTCGTCCGACTGCGATGGCGTCAACCGTCGCGCGAGCGACGATCACCCGAATGACGGCAGCGGTTACGTGCGCAGCCGCCGTCCTGGCGTGGGTGCCTGCGGCCGCCGGGCAGGATGTCGGTCCGCTTGTTCTGGCCGAGAACGGGCAGACGAAGTATCGGATCGTCATCGGGAAGGACGCGACCTACGGGGAGGAGCTGGCAGCAGACGAACTGGCCTTTTTCCTGGAACAGATCACGGGGGCGGGCTTTCCCATCGAGCGCGATGATGAACCGGAATCCCGATTCGAGATCGTGCTCGGCGACACGACGCGCAAGAGCATGGAGGACATTCCCGACGACCTGAGAACGGACAACTGGGAAGGCTTCGCTCTCGTTCGTGAGGAGGCGAAGCTCTACATCATGGGCAACCTTCCGCGGGCCACTCTCTACGGGGTCTATGACTTTCTCGACGTCGAGCTGGGCGTTCGATTCCTGACGGCCGAGGCGAATCACGTTCCCAGGAAGCCGAGGCTCAGGGTGGTGATGACGTCCAGGACCTACGGACCGCCGATCGAGCGCCGGACGATCTGGGCCGGCCTCGGCGGCCAGACCGTCATGCGCAACCGGATGAACGGAAGCTCCTTCGCGTTCCTCGGTGAAGAGCTCGGTGGCGTGAAATGGGTGGGCAAGCCGACCCACACGTTCGACAACCTGGTGCCGATGGACACGTACTTCGACGAACACCCCGAGTATTACTCGCTGATCGACGGCAAGCGCTACCGTCAATACAAGGGAATGATCACCCAGTTGTGCCTCACGAACCCGGATGTTCTGCGCATCGCGACGCAGACGGCCAGGGGATGGCTGGGCCCCGAGGTCAAGGACAGGCCGCAGACCAGACACGTCGTTTCCGTGACGGTCAACGACAGCCCCAGGTTCTGCAAATGCGGCCCTTGCGTGGCGGTGAACAAGGAAGAAGGCGTGGAGGAAGGCGGCACGAAGATGCGCTTTGTGAACGCCATCGCACGAACGCTCGACAAGGAATACGGCAACGTCAAAGTCGAGACGATGATCTACAACACGTCCCTTCCGAAGAAGACCAGGCCCGCACCCAATGTCCTGATCCAACTCGTGCACGACCCGGACTGGCGCTATGGCCTGGACGATGACACGCACGAGGGCAACCGCAAGCTGCTGGCGGAATTCCGGCGTCTGCAGGAGGCGATCGGTGACGCCTCTCTCTACAACTGGGTCAAGCTCGGCACGTACGGGTCGACCAGTTTTCTCGACCCGCGTCCGAACCTGAGGTACATCGCCCGCAACATCCGGGTCATGAACGAGTGCGGCGTCAGGGGCTTCTTCTGCCAGACGGTTCAGACGCGCGGCGGGCACATGCAGGACCTGCGGTATTACCTGCTTGCCCGGGCGATGTGGCGGCCACAGATCGACAGCCGGGAAACGATCGCGGAATTCTGCCGGCTCTACTACGGCCCGGCGGGTGATGACGTGTTACGCCACATCAACTTCCTGCACGACGAGTACGCGTTCGGGGACCGGGCGAAGATCACGATGGCCGACACGACGGCACCATACGACGACACGTTCGTGACCCGATCGGACGCCACGCTGGCCGAGGCGGAATCCAAGGCGCCCACGCCCGAGATTAAGCAACGGGTCGCCACGTGCAGGCTGCCGATCTGGAAGCTCAAGCTCGATCGCGCGTTCGGCGAGGCGGGTAAGGTTTACGCCTTTCCCGAGCAGTGGTCGTTCAAGATCGACCCGGACGACGTGGGGTTGACCGAGGCCTGGCAGAACCTCACGTCCACGGACGGCTGGCGGAAAATGCGGATCGATAAGCACTGGACGATGCAGGGCGAGGAGCACCGCGGCGCCGCCTGGTACGGCACGCAATTCGACCTGCCCGACAGAAAGGATGCGCCTCTGGCGCTGTGGTTCGGGGCCATCGACGGGGACGCCGACATCTTTATCGACGGCGTCAAGGTGGGCGAACAGAAGCTACCGGCAACCTCGATGTGGCAGCACGGCTTTTTCATACCGCTTCCCGGGAACCTGGCCCCTGGAGAGCACCGGATTGCCGTCAGGGTGTTCAAGTCTCACCACGCGGCCGGCATCTGGAAGGAGGTCTCGATCATCGACATGTCGACGCCGATTTCAAGGGACCTTCGCACCGCCGGCGAGCGTTTTCTCGAGGTGGCCCGGGCCGTCGACCTGTCTTTCATCAGCGAGAGTTACGGCGGAAAGTACACGCAGACCGAGAAGATGTACTTCCCGAAGGTCCGGTACTTTCTGCGACACGGCATGCCACCGGATCGACTTGATCCCTGGGTGACGGACGACGCGGGCATGGAACGGATCAGCGACCGGACCGAAGTGGGCGGACTGAATCTCAGCGGCAGCAATGTGACCGACGAAGGGCTGCGACACCTCCGCGGCAGCGGCGCCCTGAAGTCGCTCGATCTGCGCTTCACGGAGGTGACCGACGAGGGACTCGAGCATGTCGGCGGCCTCGGGAACCTGCAACGACTCGATCTGTGGCGAACGGTCATCGGCAATGCCGGCCTCGAGCACCTAGCGGGGCTCACGAACCTGCAGGAGCTGAACCTGGCCGCAACCAAGGTTGACGATGACGGTCTGAAGCACCTCAAAGGGATGTCGAAACTGGAGATCC
The DNA here is from genome assembly GCA_963577635.1 of Phycisphaerae bacterium. Classification (GTDB taxonomy): domain Bacteria; phylum Planctomycetota; class Phycisphaerae; order Phycisphaerales; family Phycisphaeraceae; genus CAUZBA01. The sequence goes on along the minus strand of CAUZBA010000122.1, from coordinate 1,932 downwards.
TGAACCTGAGCCGAACGAGCGTCACCGACACCGGCCTCGAGCAGCTCAAGGGGCTCGCGAACCTGCGAATCATCTACGCCGATGACACGCCCATCATCGACTCAAGAACACAAAGACCCAGGGCAGGCGCGGTGGAACTGATGGCCGCCGTGCCGAATCTCCAGGTCAGGCGGAGATGAGCTGATCAAAATGAAAGGGAACCGTCGCGGCGGCGCTTGCGCGGCTCCTCGGTCATGTCGTACGGATTGCGGGCCATGAATTCTTTCAGCGCGTCCTCGTCGTACGCCACGCCCAGACCCGGGGTGTCCGTGACCGGATACATCGGCCCGTCGGGTTTCGGGTAGCGCGTGCACGCTTCGATGCTGCGCGGGTGAAAGGTGCCGTCTCCCCGGCGGTTGCGATCCTCCATCCATCCGAAGTTCGGCACCGCCGCCGCGAAGTGCACGATGCAGGCCGTGCTGATGGGGCTGATCGCCAGGTGGGGCATCATGTCGATGTAGTGGGCCTCGCACAGGCCGGCCACCTTCATCCCTTCCGTGAACCCCCCGACGTTTCCGAGGTCGATGCGGGCCAGGTTGATCAGGTCCTGCTCGATAAAGGGCAGCCAGTCCCACTTGCTTGTAAATACCTCCCCCACGGCAAACGGTATCTCCGTCATCCGGCGCAGCTCCCGATAGGCGCCGGGCGTGTGCTCGCGAATCGGATCCTCGATGAAGTCCAGAGTGCCCGGCGGCAGCTTCCGGCAGAAGGAGGCGGCCTCGGACACGGTGAAGGCGTGGTGGTAGTCGACGCCCAGCATGGGGCCGGGGCCGACCGATTCACGTACCTTGATCATCCGCGGCGTCGCCAGCTCGATCGATTCCCGCGGATCGAACATGCCCGGCTCCTTCGCGTCCGACATCGTCAGTCGCAGTGCCTTCCACCCTTCGCTTATCCAGCGCGGCGCCGCCTCGTCGGCCACGGGCGTAAAGCATTCGACGCGGTCCCGCAGTCGGCCGCCCAGAAGCTGGTACACGGGCACGCCCAGGCTGGTGGCCACCAGATCGTGCAGCGCGATATCGACGGCCGACACCGCAGCCGCCTTGAGGCGTCCACCTTCCGGGTCCCCGCCGCGGGACATCTCCTGCCACAATCCGGCGATGTTCATCGGGTCCTTGCCGACGAGGAATTCACGGTAGTGGGACAAGAGGCCGTGCAGAGCCATTTCCCGGCGCCATGAGGACGGCCCCGCCTCGCCCCAGCCGCAACACCCGTCGTCGGTCTCGATCTTGACCAGGTGCAGACGTTTTCTGACTGGAAATGATTTCAGAGCCGTGATCTTCATTGCGGGATGCTCCCGGTTCGTATCAGGGCGAGCAGGGCGAGTGCCAGGCCTTCGTTAGACGTTAGTGCATGTTCGATGTCCAATTAAGTTCTCAGCGAGGTCGTCATTAACGACCAACGACGGCCTGACACCGAAAACGCCCTTTGTGCCCCCGTTGCCTCCCAACCACGGACGCCCGCGCGGAATCGAATATGCTATCAGCGGTGGAACAGGAGTGGGGCTGGGGGTCCGGTTCCTTTCCGGCCTCTGTGTTGAGGCGCGCAACATATCATGGGGTTCCGTGAAGCGATATTGTTCTCGTCCTGGAGATCGTCATGAAAGCGTATGAATCCAATCAGGTCACCACGACACTGTGTCTCGTCATGTTTCTGCTGACGACCGTGGGGTCGCCGATCGCTTTCGGCGACGATGCCGCGGGCGCCACACAGCCCGCGGTTCAAGGGGGAATGAAGCCTCCACCAAGCCCGATGATCGCCCACGTCCACCTTGGCGGCCAGGTAACCGAGACACCGGTCTCCGATCCGTTTGGCTTCATGGGTGGACAGGTCACTTCGCTCAAACGACTGATCCGCACGCTCAGACGGGGCCAGGACAACGACCGGGTCGCA
>CAUZBA010000121.1:0-8581 GCA_963577635.1 Phycisphaerae bacterium | reverse complement strand
CAGGATCCTGCTGGCTCATGATTCAGTCCGACCGACGCGGCTAACCCGCAAATCCAGTTGGCGGCAGGCTCAGGATACCTCCCTGGTCCGCTGATCGTGCGATCGATTCACTCGCAGGAACGTCCAGGTTCCCCCGATGAAGTCCGGCAAAGCTTCTGCCGATGGAATGGAGGGTGAATCCCCAGTCAGGGCGTGCAGCGGTCTTGACCGCTGTGGCGCTGAGACCTAGGGACTTCCCGGGCTGACCTCTCTTCCCGGGGGAAGAGTGTCATTAATAGATGGATCGTTCGCTGGCGCCGGGTTCCGGGTTGAACTCTCGGACCACGGCAACGTCGCGATTCAGCAGAACCAGAGGCATCGGCAAATCTGCCACGGAATGGACTCCGCCATGCACAGACCCATCCACCCGGTCTCGGCAATCTTTGCATCCGCGGCCTGCTGCGCCTGGACAGCCGCAGCCCAGATCGACCTTATGTACGGCGCGATCAGTGCGTCCTGAGCGACGAAGCGACGGAGGGAAGAGAAGAAAAACCAAGCACGACGTCCTCTCTGATACGCGGCAGATCATCCGAACCCGACGAATGTGAAGCCGAAACGGACCGGCGACCGAACCACCCCCTTCGTCGCTCCGTCGCTTCGTCGCTGTCCTGGAACCACGTGCATTGTCCAATCGACGCACATCCCATCTGCTATCATCGCCGTCCGTCCAACCCATGCGCATCCTCCTCACGACAACCAGCTACCAGGACACTCCCGGCAGGCATCATGAACTGTTGAAGGAGTCCGGCCACGAAGTGGTGCGCGATCGCGGTCCGCTGCCGGAAGACCGGATGCTGCAGCTGGTCAGTGCCGACGGCGGCGTGGACGGGATCCTTCACGGCGACGACGTGATCTCGCGCCGCGTGATCGAGGCGGCCCTGCCGAGGCTGAGAGTGCTCAGCAAGTACGGCATCGGACTCGACTCTGTTGACGTCCAGGCCGCGACCGCCCTGAAAGTCCCGGTCTGCTACACGCCGGGCGTCAACCATACGACCGTGGCCGAGCATACCTTCGGCCTCGTGATCAGCCTGGCCAAGAATCTGTGGTCGCAGATCAACACGACCAGGCAGGGGCAGTGGAAGCGTCAGACCGGATTCGAGATAGCGGGCAAGACGCTGGGCATCCTGGGTCTGGGCAGGATCGGCAAGGAAGTGGCCAGGCGCGGCCGGGCCTTCGACATGCAGGTGATCGCCTACGACGTCTACTGGGACGAGCCGTTCGCCCACCGATTCGGCATCTTCCGCGCCGACAGTGCCGACAGCGTCCTCGCCCAGGCCGATGTTCTCTCGATCCACATGAACATGAGCGCCGAGAACCGGCGCTTCATCAACCGCCAGACGATCGCCAAGATGAAGGACGGCGCCGTGATCGTCAACTGCTCGCGCGGCGGCCTGGTCGACGAAGGGGACGTCGCCGAGGCCTGCACCAGCGGCAAACTGGCGGGTTACGGCGCGGACGTCCTCGAGCACGAACCGATGCGGACGCCCCACCCCTTTCAGAAGATCGATAATATTCTGATCACGCCCCACATCGCCAGCCGAACGTACGAAAGCGTCGAACGCCAGGCGGTGATGGCGACTGAGAATCTATTGCGTGTGCTGAGAGATGAGGCGCCACTGGCACAGGCGAACAAGGTGTGAGAAAGGGTGGACACGCAGAAGAACAGAAACGCAGAAAAGCAGAAGAACAGAAAGACAGAAGACTGGAAGAGCAGGCAGGCAGCGGATGCCCCATGACACCTGCCTGGCGCGTGAAAACCTGCACCGGTGACCATTCCTGCTCTTTCGCGTTTCTGAGTTTCTGATCTATTCCGGAGGTTTCTTCCAATGAGCAAACACACGCCCGCCCCCGCCGACATTGGCCTGGTCGGCCTTGCCGTCATGGGTCAGAATCTCGTGCTGAACATGGCCGACCATGGTTTCAAGGTGGCTGTTTACAACCGGACGGCCGCCACGACCGATCGATTCCTGGCCGAGAATCCGAACACCCCCGGGGGGCTGGTCGCCGCCAGGACACCGCGTGACTTTGTCCGGGCCGTGCGCCGCCCGCGCAAGCTGGTCCTTCTGGTCAAGGCCGGCGGCGCCGTGGACGCCGTCATCGATCAGCTGCTGCCTCACCTCGATCGAGGCGACATCGTCGTGGACGGCGGCAACAGCCTCTGGACCGACACGATCCGCCGCGAAGAAGTGCTGACCGCAAAGGGAATCCATTTTGTCGGGTCGGGCGTCTCGGGCGGCGAGGAAGGGGCGCGTTTCGGTCCGTCGCTCATGCCAGGCGGTAGTCGCACCGCCTGGACTCACCTGCGGCCGATCTGGACTGCGATTGCGGCCAAGGTCGATCGCACGACCGGCCGTCCCATCGAGGGCGCCAGCCCGGGCCGGCCCGTACGTGGCGGCGTGCCGTGCACCTGCTACATCGGGGCCGATGGGGCGGGTCACTACGTCAAGATGGTCCACAACGGCATCGAGTACGGAGACATGCAGTTGATCTGCGAGGCCTACGAGCTGATGAAGAACCTGCTGGGAATGAAGCCGGACGAGATGTCACGAGTTTTCGCGTCCTGGAACCGAGGCGACCTGAACTCCTTCCTGATCGAGATTACGGCCGACATCCTCCAGCAGCGGGACCCGGCGAATCACCGGCGCTTTCTGGTCGATTCCGTTCTGGACACCGCCGGCCAGAAAGGCACCGGCCGATGGACGGCCGCCAATGCCCTCGAGATGGGCGTGCCCGCCGCGTCCATCGCCGAGGCCGTCTTCGCCCGCTGCATGAGCGCGATCAAGCCGGAACGCGTCGCCGCCGCCCGCACATTGCACGGGCCGCGCGGGGCGTACCGCGGGTCGCGAAAGAAGCTGATCGATGCCATCGGTGACGCCCTTTACTGTTCAAAAATCTGCAGCTACGCCCAGGGCTTCGCGCTGATGAACGAGGCCCAGAAGCAATACAACTGGAAACTCAACTTCGGGCAGATCGCCATGATCTGGCGCGGCGGCTGTATCATCCGCGCCGGCTTCCTGCAAAGGATCAAGGACGCCTACGGGAAAAACCGCCGCCTGGCGAATCTACTGCTCGATCCCTACTTCAGGCGAAAGATCCACGCGGCCCAGGCCAACTGGCGGCAAGTCGTGTCCCTGGCCGCCACGACAGGCGTGCCCGCGCCGCAGACCATGTCCGCACTCGCCTACTATGACAGCTACCGCGCCAAGACACTGCCCGCGAATCTCCTGCAGGCCCAGCGCGACTACTTCGGCGCCCACACCTTTGAACGCGTCGATGCGCCCCGCGGGCGCTTTTTCCACGTGGATTGGCCGGCTTCCGATCGGCCACAGGTGGAAGTAGGGAAGAAGAAAGGCACGAAGGCACGAAGGCACAAAGGCACGAAGGGGGGACGCAAGCGTTGAACCAGCGACTGGCGACCCTTGCGATATCGGTAAGGTCAATCGAATTGAATTACGCGCGATCGAAACGGACCGACCTTCGAACGGCACCCCTTCGTGCCTTCATGCCTCCGTGCCTTCGTGCCTCTTCCATTCCGTCCTGTCGCTTCACTGACGAACATCCATGAACTTCGTCCTACCAGTCGAAATCCACGACCGCATTATCCGCAGCGCTTATCTCAAAAGGGGATTCACGGACGACGAGTCCGATGCGGCGGTCCGTATCGGCCGACTGGCCTCCTGGCACGGGATCAAGACGCACAACGCCATCAAGGCGCTTCACCTGGACGATGACATCGGTTCAGGGAACAAGTATTTTCAGGGATGCGTGCCCGGGGCGATCGTCGAAAAAAAGGCCAAGTTCGAAGCCGCACAGCAGTGGAACGCTAATCGCAAGCTCGGCGCCGCCGTGGCGTACGATGCTATGGACACAGCGATGCAGCTTGCCGAGCGCTTCGGTGTCGCCACGATCGCAGTCGACGACGCGTACCACTATCTCTGGGGCGGCGGCTACGTCATGGAAGCCGCACAGAAGGGGTACATCGCCTATACCAACTGCACTTCGGGCAGGTCCGAGGTGATCCCATTCCAGGGTCGGGCAGCGACGCTGGGAACGAACCCGCATTCGTGGGCGCTGCCGACGACCGATGCCGTCGGCTTTCCCATCGTGATGGACTGGGCCACCAGCATCATCGCCTTTGGCAAGGTTCAATCGCTGGCACGCGAAGGCAAGCCGCTGCCGCCCGGCGCCGCGGTCGACAAGAACGGTAATCCGACGACGGACCCGAACAAGGCCGCATACCTGCTGCCGTTCGGTGGTCACAAGGGTTACGGCCTGGCGCTTTTGAACGAGCTGTTCGCCGCGTTTACTGGCGGGGCGATTCCAACGCGGCGCGGAGAGGTGCCGACGGACGACGGTGAAAAGACAACGTGCAACCTTTTCTTTCTGGTGATCCACCCCGAGGCACTCAGTTGCAACGCGTTCTCTTGCGGTCGCGACCAGAAAGAAAACGTAAAAGCCGTGCTTAAGGATGTGCTGGGTCACGGCAACGAGTCATGCCTGCTGCCGGGGCAGGTCGAGGCCGAAGCCGCGAGAGAAAGCGAGGCTGCGGGAGGTCTGATCTTCACCTCGGCGGAGATCGAATCACTGAAGACAGTCGCCGCTGATTGCGACGCAGCGTTCGACTCCTCGTCGCTGAAGACCATCGGATGAGCGAAGACATTCGGTGAACCGATTGCTCCACCGTGGTATGCTTGTCCCGCGGCACGATATGCACGCATGGGGCAACCGCGGATGGCCAAGATCGAAATCGTCACCGAGACCGAGGGTTCCAATTGCTGGCAGTACGAAGTCAGCGTGTCGGACAAGGGTCATTCGTTCGATTACGCGGTCACGCTGAGTTGGTCGGACTACGACCTGTGGTCACACGGGCGGGTTGCGCCGCAGCGCGTCGTGCACGCCGCATTCAAGTACCTGCTGTCAAAAGAGACGGCTTCGAGCATTCTTCCGAAGTTCGATTGCTCCCTCATCCGCAGGTACTTCCCGGAGGTGGACAAAGAGCTGCCGTCGATGGTTTGAACACCAGCACGGCAGGTTTCCGCGAGCCGGGTTAGAGTGGTTTAACTTTAATTATAGCGCCATGAGCTGGCTGCACCTGCGCCTCGCCGACGCTCAAAACGCTACACCCAAAGTTAAATCGTTCTAGCCTCGCACGTCGAGGTGGCGATAGAGCCGCTGATCGGTCTGATCGGGGGAAAGGTTCTGGGTGCCGGCGTCCTGCGGTCCGCCCGCTGATTCATCGCCCGGTTCGGACGAACGGTCATGCGTCGGCTGATGGTCCGGCTCATCCCCGATCCTCAACTGCATCGAATCCTCGACCTCGTCGGATTCGTCGTGGGCACGCAGATGCGGCCCCAGCGTCTGGCGCACGCGACGCACCTGGCGATCAGCCTGTTCGGACTCCTGTTTGCGGGCAACCTGCTGCGCCTGAAATGACGTCTGGGCGACACCCGATGCCACACCCGTGCCGAGGACGCTCATGGCCGGACTTCCTGATGGAATGGCGAAACGCTACTTTTCATCAATCAAATATCGGTTAGAAGTGTCTGCGCCTTGAACGACCGGAAATAGCGGCGGAAATCAGACAAAACTCGTGTTTTGTTCCCCCGTATTTTCCCTTCATCGCCCCGTCGCTTCATCGCTCTCTTACTCATTCCTCCGACTTCTCGATCTGCCAATACTCCAGCTCAATCGGCGTGGCCCGCCCGAAGATCGTCACGATCACACTGACCTTGCCCTGCTCCGGAATCAGTTCGTCGACCGTGCCTTCCATATTTTCGAATGGGCCTTCGTTGATCTTGACCGGATCGCCCTTCTGAAACTCCATCTTCACCGTCGGTGACTCATCGGGCGGCTTCGACGCCTGCAGCATCTTCTCGATCTCGGGGATGCTCATGGGTGAGGGTCGGCCGGCAGTACCGATGAAATCGCCCACGCCCGTCGTTTCCTTGATCAGGAAAAACACGTCCTGCGGGATGCGGCCGTCCTCCTCAAGCTTCATCTCGACGAACACGTAACCGGGATACAGCTTCTTGAGCGTGATTCTCTGCTTGCCGCCCTTGATCGTCTTCACCTTCTCGGTTGGCACGAGAATACGGTTGACCAGGTACTCGAACCCCTCGATCTTGATCTTACGCAGCAACGTCCGACGCACCTGATCCTCCTTGTTCGAGGCCACGCGCAGGACAAACCAGTTCATGCCCGCAGTGATTATCGGCTCATCTTCACCGATCTGGTCGGTGGTCTGAGCGTCTACAGGCGCGTTGTCCTCTTCGGACATCATGGTCGAATCCTCATGTTTCGGCGTCGTGCGGCTTAGTGCCGCGTCGTGTCGGTGATTCGTGCCGGCGTATCGTCCCGTGTGGCGCGGCCCGCCAAAATCGACTGCGTGGTTCGCAAGGTCGTCAACTCTCAAGAATGTTAATCTGCGTAAACAGCGCGCCAAACAGGATATTCACCACGAACAGGATGAGCGCCAGCAGGAACGTGCCGCAGACGACGACCACGGTCGATCCGATAATCTCGCGCCGACTCGGCCAATTCACTTTCCTCATTTCTGCTTCGGTGGCGATCATGAAATCCACGAATTTCGGGCGATTCAGAAGGTACCAGGCGACAATGCCAAACGCGACGATCACGACCACGCTCACGCCCGACTGCGTGTACAACCGCACGGAATCGTCGGTGATGGCACCCAACTCGTCCCATGTGAACGCAAGACCAGCGGCCACCAGCGTCGACGCGCCGATCGCCGTGAGGACGCGCGTCCAATATCCTTGTCCAGATTTATAAACCGTCAGGGCCATTGCCGTACCCTACCACGCCAGGAGGGACTCGAACCCCCAACCTGCGGATTTGGAATCCGCTGCTCTGCCAGTTGAGCTACTGGCGTTAAAGAAACATCGCCGTCCTTCGACCGCCAAAAAAAAGTGGCTGCTCCCGCCGCGTTTACGATGTTCCAAACGCAGTCGTCGTTGGTTCAACCGGAACTTACTTCCGCTTGATCTTATGCAGCGTGTGCTTGCGAAGCCGCGGAGAATACTTCTTGATTCCCGCCTTGAGTTTTTCGGGAAGACCTCCGCGCACGTTCACGGGCGTCCTGTAGTTCAGGTCGTTGGTTTCGGTGCACTGCAGCCAGACGTACTCGACCGCCCCGGTCTTCTTTTTGGCCATGATTTTCTGCTGGTCAGCGTGGGGCCTCGCGACTGCCGCGATCTTGTCTCAGTGCTCCCGCCAGCCCGGCTCGGCGGGCGTGCGAACGTTACTCGAGGATCTTCGTCACCACTCCGGAACCGACCGTCCGGCCACCCTCGCGCACCGCAAAACGGCTCTGCTCCTCCATGGCGATCGCTTTGCCCACCTCGATCTCCATGGTCACGTTGTCTCCGGGCATGCACATTTCGGCGCCGCCCATGAGCTTGATCGCGCCGGTGACGTCGGTGGTTCGGAAGTAGAACTGCGGCCGGTAGCCGTTGAAGAACGGCGTGTGCCGGCCGCCTTCTTCTTTGGTCAGCACGTAGACCTCACCTTCGAACTTCGAGTGCGGCGTCATCGTGCCCGGCTTGGCCAGCACCTGGCCACGCTCGACGTCGTCTTTCTCGACACCGCGTAGCAGGCAGCCCACGTTGTCACCCGCGACGCCCTGGTCGAGCGTCTTGTTGAACATCTCGACGCCGGTCACGGTCGTTTTCGCCGTATCGCGCAGGCCGATGATTTCCACCGCCTCGCCGACCTTCACGATGCCGCGCTCGATGCGACCGGTGCAGACCGTGCCGCGGCCCTTGATCGAGAAGACGTCCTCGATCGCCATCATGAAGGGCTTGTCCGTTTCGCGCGCGGGTTCGGGAACCCAGGCGTCGATCGCTGCAAGCAGTTCGTCGATGCACTTGGTCTTCTCGGCCTCATCGGGATTCTGCAGCGCCGGTAGCGCCGCACCACGGATGATCGGCGTATCGTCTTCGAAATCGTACTTGGCCAGCAGTTCCTGAACCTCGAGCTCGACCAGATCCAGCAATTCCGGATCGTCCACGAGATCGACCTTGTTGAGGAACACGACCAGCTTGGGCACGTTCACCTGACGGGCAAGAAGCACGTGCTCCTTGGTCTGCGGCATCGGACCGTCCGCTGCCGACACCACGAGGATGGCGCCGTCCATCTGGGCCGCGCCGGTGATCATGTTCTTGACGTAGTCGGCGTGCCCGGGACAGTCGACGTGCGCGTAGTGCCGGTTGCCCGACTCGTACTCGACGTGCGACGTCGCGATGGTCAAAATCTTGGTGGGATCGCGGCGACCATCCGACTCCGACGCCTTGGCGACTTCGTCGTAGCTCTTGGACGTTGCCAGGCCTTTGGCGCCCTGCGCAGTCGTGATCGCCGCGGTCAACGTGGTCTTGCCATGGTCGACGTGACCGATCGTGCCGACGTTGACGTGCGGTTTAGTACGTTCAAAGACTGCCTTCTTAGCCATCGATCAGTAACCTCCATCAGTTTCGGGTTGCGGGTCGGCGGCGCTTTACGACCGCTACGCTGCGTGTCGTCCGGCGAC
>CAUZBA010000120.1:0-8587 GCA_963577635.1 Phycisphaerae bacterium | reverse complement strand
TATGCCTGCGCTTCGGCGTAACGTTGGGCCAACGTCTGCGGATCGCCGAGCTCCAACGGGCGTGGCGCACGCCGGCGCAGCGTTTGCGAGAGCCAGGTGAATGGTCTTTGAAGTGGTACGAGCACGGCCGTGAGAACCCCGCGCGGCTGGTCAGTGCACCATTCTGAGATCCGGGCGTTCAGCAGGCTGCTGACGATCAGCAACAGGACGGTACCCAACAGCAGGCGTCTGGGCGTGAAGAAGGATCGCTTCATGGTCGGGGCAAGCCGAACTCATGCGTTCAGGTCGTTCTCCAGCGTGGACTTCCACTCCTCGATGTGCTCCAGGTAAATCGCCGTTCCCCGAGCGACGCAGGTCAGCGGGTCCTCGGCGACGCGCACGTCCAGGCCGGTCGCCTCGCTGATCAACCGGTCGATCCCGCGAAGCAGCGCCCCGCCGCCGGCCAGAACGATACCGTTGTCCACCAGGTCGGCGGCCAGTTCCGGTTCGGTGCGCTCCAGTGTTCGCGTGACCGTTTCGATGATTGACGCGAGCGGTTCCTCCATCGCGGTACGGATCTCCTCCGAAGTGATCACGGTTTTGCGCGGCAGCCCCGAAATCATGTCCCTTCCACGCACCTCCATGGTCCGCTCCTCGCCGTCGTCGGCCGCCGAGCCGATCTCGATCTTGATGCGCTCGGCGGTCTGCTCGCCGATCATGAGGTTGTACGCCTTCTTCATGTGATTGACGATCGACTCGTCCATGTCGTCGCCGGCGACGCGCACCGATTCGCATTGAGCGATGTCGGCAAGGGTCATGATGGCCACTTCGGTGGTGCCGCCGCCGATATCGACGATCATGCTGGCCGTGGCTTCGATGACCGGAAGATCCGCACCGATTCCCGCGGCCATGGGCTCCTCAACGAGGTAGACCCGACGGCCGCCCGCACGCTCGGCCGAATCGAGCACCGCGCGTTTCTCGACCGCGGTGATCCCGCTGGGCACCGCAATGACGACGCGCGGACCGAAAGGCGAGTACCGGCCCTGAACCTTGTGTATGAAATAGGACAACATCGCTTCGGTGATTTCAAAGTCGCTGATGACACCGTCTTTGAGCGGCCTGATCGCGGTGATTGAACCCGGAGTCTTGCCGAGCATGTCCTTGGCGACCCAGCCGACCGCGAAATCACCGTTCGGGCGCTGAATGACTTTGTTGGTCCCCTTGCGCACCGCGACAACACTGGGTTCGTTCAAGACGATTCCCTCGCCGCGAACACACACCAGCGTGTTGCACGTGCCAAGGTCAATGCCGAGGTCAACGCTGAACCAGCTCAGGATATTGTCGAAGACACGCACGCGGACAGGATCGTAACCGATAGGACGGCGCATTGCGCGAGTCGCTCAGCGCGACTCGCGACTCGAAAGTCGCAAGTCGTGGAAGTCGCAAGTCCGGGCGGCAGGCGCGTTTGCCCGCGACTTGAGTCATCCACCACAGGCGCCCTCGGACCCCGGCCATACCGGCGACCGAGCCCCGACTTGCGACTCTCACCACTTGTAACTTGAGACGGCAGTGACGAATGTCGCTGCTCGGTCAGCGGCCGGACGTATCCACGAGACCGAATGGGTGTGTTCCGTACAGCTGGTAGTGCTTGAACCATATGTAGCCGATGCCCACGGCGAGCACGACGAAGGCAAGGAAGATCAACACTGTGAAAATGTTGTTCCGGGCACGCGGCTGGCCGTACGGCACCTGGGGCATCTGGGTCATGACCGGACCTCTCAGCGTGGCGGGTGGGCGGAGGCGATGTCGCCGACGATCACTTCGTGGCCCTGGTTGACAAGATTCATCCGCCCGGCGGCGTTGCGATCCTGCACGATCGTGATGATCAACGTGCCCACATACTGCTCGCCGCGCTGCACGAAAAACCGCATCTGCTCCGACACGCCGTCATTGCGCCCCACGTTCACTTCCACCCACGTCTCGTTGGCGGTCTTTCTCACCTCGGTCACCTGCCCCTCGATATCGTGAGGGGGATCGACCACATTCGCCCCCTCCTCCGCATCGACAAATTCCTCCATGACGCTCCGCGGGATCTGACGTAACGTGTCGTGAAGACCCTTCTTGCCCTCCTGCAGGGAGACGACCTGCTCCTGATAGAACTTCAGCCGTTGCCGCAGAAACTGGTTGTCGTTGTCAAGCTCGGCGACGCGTAGATCCAATCCGACAACCCTTTCCGCGTGCTCGCGCATCTGACTTCGGTGTTCGGAAAGTTCGGTGGCCTGCGCGAGCGCCGTCGCCGTCAGGTTCCTGTTGGCCGCCGTCAACTGGCTCTCTTGAGCCCGAAGCTTCTCTATCTCGAGACGCTTCTCCATCATCTCGGCACGCAACCCGGTTTGCGTCGCCATGAGGCTCCCAGCCTGCCGTTCCAGGTCCTTGATCTTCGAAGATAGTCTGTCGAATTCGGCCTGCCGCTCGCTGCGTTCCTCATTGAGTTGAGTCTGCCGGGCCTCGGCCGTCACCTGGGCGATCTGCCTGGCGCTATGTTCGCGATCGTAAAGGTCCCGGAATCTCTCCGTGGTAGCCACAAACGGGACCGTGGCGGCGACCAACGCCACGGACAAGAAGGTCACCAGAACCACAAATACTTTTGTCAATACGCTCATGGTGACCTCACAGTGGTCAGGATCGGCGGGGACTCTTGCAGGAGGGTAGTTTCCGAAGCGACCCGTTCGGTCAGAGCCCCTCGCTTCGGGGTGCTAGCCATACACGGTGTACCTAACCGCTAATGGCTTGTCAAGGCGGCCACGACCGCTCAGCCCGCCCGCCCGCTTACCGGCCCGCATTTCTCACGAGATTTCACCGTCCAGGGGGCGGTTGTCCGCCTTCGGCGAACTGGTTTCGTCCTGCGTCTGACGATAGATATCGGGATCCTCGACGTACTGTTCAGCGACGCCTGCGGAGGATCGCGTTCGCATCCCTGCCGGCGAAACCCCACGGACATCGGGACCGCGCTGGTCTTTACGCCACCGAGCGGCAGAACTCCTGAGAAACGCGGGCTCGCCAGACAACAGAAATTCAGCCCCCCGTGGCGGCCGCCTGGCGGACGACCTGAAGCCACGCTGCGGCCGCGGCTAGGCGAACGGTCTGCACCGGATCGTCCAATAACCTGAGCAGAGCCGCGGCCCCATCACCACGTTGAAACTGCCTGATCACTTCCGGTGGCGTCAACGCGCTTGATCGATCCATCCGGGCAAGGCCTCGACGCCTCGCTGCCTCGACCGAACCCAACGTCCTGGCCGCCTGGGCTCGAATCACGGGCGATTGCATCGCGGCTGCGTCCAGGACCAGGTAGAGGCTTTCCATCGCTTCATTGAGCACCGTCAGATTTCGGTCCATCCGCGCCAGCGCATCGAGGGCCACCAGTTTCAGCTCGATCGTCGCGTCCTTGTCGTCACGAATAATTCCGAAGAACGCTTCTTCCATCTTCTCGTCACCCATCCGACCGAGCATGATCGCCGCGAGCACCCGTACTTCGTCGTAGCTGGAAAAAAGTCCGCTTCGGATCATGCTCATGGCCGATTCATCGCCGAGGCGGGCCCGGGCTTCGGCAACCTGAATCCGGACGATGACGCCGGCGACGTGGCTCATCGTGGCCGGCAACGGCGCCCGGCCAAGCGCCTTGAGCATTGGCACGGCGCTTCGATCGCCCGTCATGCCCAGCAGCAAGGCCGCGTTACCGCGCAAGGCGGCATCGGCGCTGCGCAACATCCTGGCCATGAGCGTCAGGTCGACCTGCTGCCCACAGCGGTATAGCGCAAACAGTGCGGCGGCATGGACATGAAAATCAAGACCATCCTGCTTCAAAACCCGGTTCACGGAGGGCACCAGGGACCGCACCTTGAGGCGACCGATCGTCACCAGCGCCGCAAACCGTACGGGCACGGCGTCGTCTTCGAGGGCCAACTGCAATTGCGGCGTCGCCCGCCGCAATTCGAGAAACTCGCACGACTCGATCGCATTGGTTCTTGCCTGAGTATCATCGCCGCCGGCCGAAGCGAGGATCTGTTGCACCGCGCGGCGTTCGATCTCGGCAAGGTTCAGTGGCGGTGCTGCGACCCCGGATCCCGTCGTGAGCTGGGCCTTCACCACGCCCAGAGGCATGGCCAACAGGAAGACCGCCAAACGGAGACATCGAGCATGTTGCGAATGATTCATTTTCGGTCCATTCTAGAGCGTTTTAAGTTTCGATGTAGCGTTTTTAGCGTCGGCGAAGCAAGTCTGGCACGGAGGCGAAGCAGGCGACACCGCAGTGGGTCGGCGATGCAGCACGACAAAGCCAGGCGCAGGTGCATCCAGCTCAGGACGCTACAGTGAAGGTTAAACCGCTCCAGAGCATTCTCGATCGGACAGCGTCCCGCGGCCATAGGTGTTATCGGACCTGCCGCCTCCAGGTTCCCCTGACCGCCACCGCACCGGTCAGCGCCAGCGCCAAAATGATCGGAATCCGACCCCATCGACCATAGAAGGTGTGGCGGCTGTCAAGTGTCACGTCGTGGATGGCGATGCCCTCGCAATCCTGCGATCTGCCGTCAACATCCACCAGCGATCCGATGCGCCCGGTCGAATCCACGTAGCCGCTGGGGCCGGTGTTGACGCTTCGCGCCATCGGGACCCTGTTCTCAATGCACCTCAGGACCGCGGCCTGCATGTGGTGAACAGGCTGGGCCGAACCGGTAAACCAGCCGTCGTTCGTCACGTTGACGAGCAGATCCACTCGCTTGCGACCGTGGTCGTAGACCATCGGTCGGATGACACGTGCCACCGTGTCTTCGAAACAGATCGGCGTCGCGAAGCGCAGCGGCGCGGCTTCGTCGTCGCTGCGGTTGACGTCAACATTGCGGCGTTCTGATAGATCGCCCTCCGACACATCGGCGCCCAGACGAAACACCGTGTGGGTGGCGCCGCGGTTCAGTGTGTAGTCGCTGTCATAGGGGGTCAGGGCTCTGATGAACCATTCGTGCAGTCGCGGCGAGAAGCCGACCCAGGGAACGAACTCGCCGAAGGGCACAAGGTGCATTTTGTCGTATCGGTCGGCGGCGCGGGACCCGTCGGACCGGTAAAGGTAGACCGAGTTGTAGCGCGCGGGCGGCCGGCCGGCGTGCCGCGTCAATGAGCCGACCACGATCGGCGTCCGAGCCTCTCGGGCCAGCTCGGCGATCGAGTCACCGTACGCGGCCCACTTTCGGTACCGGGCTGCGAACACACCCGACAGATCGGCCACGTCCACCCCCAGTTGACGGGCGCTGCGGCGAAGGGCACCGTCATGGTCCAATTCGGCCAGTTGCTCGGCCGTCATTCCCTGCCAGCCTTCGGCCTCCCGGACGAACCACCGTGCCGCACTGGTATTGATCGGTTGCGGCGTGGCGGACTCCGGCCAGACGACCAGGTCGACCGGCGAGCCCTGTGACGCTGCCTCCAGGGTCAGGCGCTCGAGCGGCGCCCACATTCTTTCATCAGACTCAGGTGTCCAGCGCACCTTGTTGTCCTGCGGGATGTTGGTCTGAATGACCGCGACGCGCACGGTCGGCGCCGCGTCATCCGGCGCCGTGGTCAATCGGAATTGTCCATAGAACCACGCGCCCGCGTAGGCCGACACCCATACGGCCGCGGCCAGCCGCAATCCATGACGCCGCGGCCCTCCACGCCCGGCGGTCAGACCCAGAATCAGATCGCACAGCAGGCCGTTGCTCATTGCCACCAGAAAGCTGACGCCGTACTGGCCGAACAGGTCCGCGACCTGGACGATCCGGCCCGGTTCCTGCCCGACACGCCAGGCCGCTTGGCTGTGGGCCAGGGCGTACCAGCCGAAACCACCGGCGAGCACCACGCCCCGAATCATCTCAAGTGACACCCACGCCAAGGGCAACGCCAGGGTGACCGGCATGCGGGACCGGCCGGACAACCAACGCAGCAGCAGCAGGGCCGCCGGGGCATAAACGGCGAGGTAGGCGGCAAGGGCCACGAAACCGCCGCCGGTCACCGGCTGGAGCCAGCGGATCATGTAGACCCACCAGAGAAAGCTGATCAGAAATCCCGTCCATACCAGGCGCCGGGCCCGGTCTGCGCGGACGGCCAATACCGCCGCGGGAACGAGTGCGGCGTGTGCGACCGGGGCCCATCCGGGGTAGGGGAAAGACAGCACCAGCAGGATGTGGCTTAGAAGCAGCAGGCCAAGATACGCGGGCAGGCTACGGATGGCGCGGCCCGGGGCAGGACGCTTCGGCGGTAGGCTCGACACCATAGGGGTCAGGATACCCCGCAGCGACGCAGGGCGCGCGACGACGGCCACGAGTCACAAGTCGCAAGTCGGCAAGGGTAGACGCGTTTGCGCGGGACTTGAGACTCTCACCACTTGAGACTTGCGACTGCAGCGACCGAGGTCGCTGCCCTTCACACCGCACGTGGGTGCGCCTGCTCATAACTGTCACGCAACCGCATCGTGGACAAATGCGTGTAGATTTGCGTCGTCGACAGTGACTGATGCCCCAGCAGCTCCTGGACACTTCGCAGATCGGCACCGTTGTCCAGAAGATGGGTGGCGAAGCTGTGGCGCAGCGTGTGCGGGCTGATCGTGGGGTCCAGCCCGGCCAGGGCCAGGTATTTGTCGAGCTTGCGGCGCACGGAACGGCTGGAGAGCCTTCCGCCATTTTTGTTGATGAACAGGGACACGTCTTCAGTCATCGACTGCTGGCGCAGGCGAGTGAACCGCGAATCGGGCTCAAGCAGGGTCATGTAGTGACGGATCGCCGCCATGGCGTGCGACCCCAGCGGCACGATCCGCTCGCGCTTTCCCTTGCCCAGCACGCGCAGTGTCTGATCCTCGGCGTCCAGGTCCTTGCGATTCAGGTCGACCAGTTCGCTGACGCGCACGCCGGTGGAATAGAGCGTCTCCAGGAGCGCCCGATCCCGGGCCCCGAGCGTCTCGCGGTTGTCCGGCATGCTCAGCAACTTGTCGACATGGTCCACGCTGATCGCCTTCGGAAGGCGCTTGGCCTGCTTGGGCGTGCGGATCAGCAACATCGGATTCGTCTGGATCATGCTGCGGAGCAGCATCCATTTGTAGAAGCTGCGAAGCGTCGCGATCTTCCTGGCGGTCGTCGCCGGGCTGTAGCCGAAGCCGTCCAGGTGGGCCAGAAATCGTCGGACGACCATGGCATCGGCCCCGAGCATCGCCCGTTCCACGACGCTGCCGTTACCGTTGGTTGCCGCGCCCGACGAATCGGAGCCGTCGGAGTTGTGCCCGGAGCTGCCGTCTTCCTGCCCGCTGCCGGTGGTCTTCGCGATGGCCACACCGTTGTGAAACTCACCGTATTGGCGAAGATCGGCCTCATAGCAGCGCGCTGTGTACGGGCTGAAGTGTCGTTCGTATCGCAGGTAATTCACGAACTGCTGGACTAGATTCGGCTGCATGGGATGAGACCTTCCCTTGATTGAGAAACACCGCCGCGCTTCAGGGTTTCATGAGATATTCGAACTGGTGACCGAGTAGTTGACCCATCTGGTGACTGAGCATCGCGGCATCGAACCAATCGAGCGGGCTGGTCGGATCCTCGGCCATCGCCGCCAGCTCGTTCATGACCCTCAGTTCGTCACCGGTCGAGTAGCGAAAGACCCAACGGTGGCCGCGCTTCAGCAGGATCACCTGCCGGGTTGCTTCACCGTCACCGGCGCTACCGTTTTCTGGTTGGCTCGGCTCCGACACGACTCGCTCCACATCCGCGATTCGCGAGCCGGCGCCGTGCCGGCCCGTTACGAGGCGGGTTTTGGGGCTTCCGTCAGGCGTTTGAATCGGGCGGTCTCCGCCGCCATAAGCCGCCGGGTCATCACATGGGTGATGAACTGGCTATACAGGTCCATGCTGATCCGGTACTGATGCCAGGCATCGGTATCCTTGATCTGTCCGCGCCATCGGGCGTACTGCTGCATTCGACGGCGCACGCGCCGTTCCGATGCGTCGTACACGCCCCTGACGCTGCTGACCGGCTGCGTCGGGTCGGCCCGGGACTTAATCGGCCAGTACACGGGCGTTGCCGACCGGCTCAGTACGCGCGGGTCGGCGGCCAGAACCGTTTCCTGTCGTGGCCCGGTGTACAACTCGATGGCCAGACCCAACGTCGGAGGGTCGTACGGCTCGTAGGCCGTAATCGTCCCGATGACCAGACCGTCACTTCCGACCGTCTTCATCACGGTCAAGGCGTCACCCACACTGGTGATCGCGTCGATCCCCAGGGCCTCCATTGCCGCGATCGTCCGATTGACGGGAAGAACGTCCAGCTTCGCGACGTTCTCCAACTGATGCGCTAGGTGATCGGCCAGACGCACGCCGTCTGCGTGAAGGCTGCCACTCTCATTGCGCAGCGGCGCCACGGCGAACACGTGCCGCGACGTGTACGGACTCAGCGGAGGCGGACGCCGAAACGCCGTGCACTGCAGCCAGCATGACCTGTTTACTTGTCATGGCATCCTGCCAGGTATTTTTCGACGAGCCTCCGCTCATCGTGATTGACTCGCTTGATCCGGGTCTGCCGCGTTCGCCTACGGCTCGACG
>CAUZBA010000119.1:0-8673 GCA_963577635.1 Phycisphaerae bacterium | reverse complement strand
CGACGTATGTCGGGACACGGACAACGAAACCAATTCGCCGTCGGCGGAAAACCGCCCGCTGGGCGGTGAAACTCGTGAGGAATGCAGGCTGGGGGAGGCCCCGGTCTACCCAAGACAAACACACACGACACCGGCCGTGATCAGCAGCGCCGCTGCAAATCGGTGGCCCGCGGAAGGTTCGCGAAGCACGATGAAACCCAGACCCGCGCCCACGACGATGCTGAACTGGCGCAGGGCCACCACGTAGCTGACACGGTCTACGAGTTGGTATGACCAGAGCACGAGAACATAAGTGCCGAGGATCATCGCGGCGACCAGCACGACGCCCCTCCATCCCGCCGGCTTGATGTGGCCGGTTCGCCGATTGTAGAAACGGAAGAAGAGCCAGATGCACGGGCCCGCCGCCGCGAACTCCACCACGCCGTACTGCAGCGCAGCCAGGGGCCCCGACGGAATTCTTTCCATGGCGATCTTGTCGACCAGGGTGTAACCGGTGGTGCCCGCCGCGATCACAAGGACCCAGATCATCGTGCGGTGGAAATAGCACGCGATGTTCCAGCGGCGCAGCGACGGGACGGGCGCGAATACGCAACCGACGACCACCAGAGCGATGCCGGCCCAGCCGAGCGGCGACGGCGCGCGACCACGGCCGATGTCGAATACGGCCAGCCCCAGGATGGGCAGCGAGCGGGCCAGCGGATAGACCAGCGTGAAATCCCCTTGACGGTACGCCATCGTCAAGCCGATAGCGTAGACGCTCTGAAAGATCCCGGAGATCGCGAGAAGACCCCAGACGGCCGGAGTTAATGTCGGGTGCAGCGATTCGGCGACGATGACGGGAACGCAACCGAACAGGCCGAACAACAGGCTCGTGCGCAAAAACAGGTCGGTGGTTCCCGGCCGAGAGTGGAAAAAAAGGTTCCACGCGACATGCATCAACGTGGACACGAGCACAAGCGCTATAGGCAGAGAATCCATTCTTGCGGTCAGATCCCCGGGACGTAACCGCGCCCGAACTGGTCCGTGATCGGTTCGTGGAAGTCGGGAGTGAACGGCATGTACGCGAGCTGCCCGCCGTCGCAGACCAGCGTCTGGCCGTAGAAGTAACGTGCCTTGTCACTGGCCAGGAACACGGCGAGATGCCCGATGTCCATCGGCTCGGCCATGAACCCGGCCGGGATCTTCTGCCCGAACGCGATCGGGTCGTGATTCTTGATCGCCTTGAAGTGGTTCTCCACGACGACACCGCCCGGCGCGATCGCGTTGACACGGATGTTCTTCGTCGAAAGTTCCAGCGACAGCGTGCGCGTAAACGAGACGATGGCGCCTTTCGTTGCCGCGTAGACCGTATGCTCGGTGATGCCCGCGTACGCGTGAACCGAGGAGATATTGATCACGGCCCCGCCACCCCCGACCGCCATCGTGGGCACCACGGCCTGCGTCAGGAAAAACATGGCCCTGATGTTCACGTGGAACAGCGCGTCGAACTGCTCGGGCGTGACCTTCTCGAACGGCCGATTCATGGTGATCCCGGCGTTGTTGACCAGCACGTCGATCCCA
This sequence comes from Phycisphaerae bacterium, assembly GCA_963577635.1. GTDB lineage: Bacteria > Planctomycetota > Phycisphaerae > Phycisphaerales > Phycisphaeraceae > CAUZBA01. Next base: position 7,113 of record CAUZBA010000119.1, on the reverse strand, counting down.
CCGAGAAATTCGATCGCCCGATCGGCAAGCTGCCGTGTCGACTCGAGTTCGTTGAAGTCGGCCGCGAACGCCTCGGCCTTCCCTCCGGCGGCACGAAGTTTGTCGACCAGTGCCGTCGCGCCCGCGGCGCTGTGGCTGTAGTGCACGGCAACCGCGGCGCCCGCGTCGGCGAACGCCTGGGCAATCCCCGTACCGACGCCCGTGCCCGCGCCGGTCACCAGCACGCGCTTGCCCTGAAGATCCGTGTCAGCCATATGTCGCGTCCTCGCAATGCCACGGGGCGAAGGTCACCCGCGGCTGATTGTCATTTCGATGATTGGAGCTTGTCGATCGCCGCCTGACGATCGTCCTCAACTTGAAACAGGCGCAGCAGACCCGTGGCGCTCAATGCGCTGTGCACGGTCGGCTGGACGGCACAGAGCACGAGCTTGCCCTTATTCTGCATGAGCTTCTTGTAGACAACCATGACCGCGCTGATGCCCACGCTCGACATCATCTGCACGGCACCGAGGTCGAGCACCATCTTCCCGGCGCCCTCGGTGGCGTGGACCAGACCGGTGGACACGACCTCGGCGTTGTCTTCGGTCATGCGCGGCGCCAGGACGGTCGCGATCACGACGTCGTCGCGCCGCTCGACTTCGACACCGCCAGACGCGGGTGGCTCCGCGGCCGGGGTTGGCGTGACGTCGGCCTGCGGGGGAGATTCGGCGAGTTCGGCGGGATCGGCAGGTATTTCGGCCTGCCCGATTTCGATCGTGTCGGGCACCGACACGCGAGCGCGAGGCCGGCGTGGAACGCTGACCGGATCGATCGCCACCGGCTCGATCGTGCCGTCGGGCGGCACCGGTTCGCCTTCGTCGGCCGGTCGCGGCGGCAAGGCACCGGGATCGGGCTCGACCTGGCGCGGACGCGTCATCCACAACCGCTTCGACTTGCGGTTGTAGCGAACCCGATCCATGTAGTGGTCGATCAGCATGATGCCGCGCCCACGTTCGCGCAGCAGCGCTTCAGGGTCGTCGAGATCGGGAAGGTCGGCGGTCCCGAATCCCTCGCCTTCGTCCTCGAGAACGATTCCGAAGCGATCGCCGTCACCGAACACGGTCACGCGGACCTGCTTCTGCGGCTCGAGCCGGTTGCCGTGGACCATCGCATTTGACAGCGCCTCCTCGAGGCACACCTCGGCCATCCCGCACCCGTACGGCGGCAGGTAGCCGTGCCCCTGAAGCAGTCGAATCACACGAAACACCAGCGGCGTCTTGTAGCCCAGGTTCGTTTCGACGGGCATGGCAAGCAGAGTATTGCCGGTCGGTTCGAGTGAGTCGTCGGTAAATTCCATGTTGCCGGCGAACCTAGAGCGCAAAGGGAACGTGGACGTGAACAGGCAATGACTCCCGGGCTTCCCTCACCCCGGCCCTCTCCCAGAGGGAGAGGGAGCGTGCGGCGCAAGCTGCGCGCGATTGCCGTCCCCGCTGCCTCCCGGAGGGGACCTGAACTCGGTCACCTCGACCGAAGGACGGCGCCCCAAAACGATTGAGCCTCCGCTCCCTCTCCCTCCGGGAGAGGGCCGGGGTGAGGGCGCCTCGAACAACAGCAGGCAACCCAAGCATGATCCCGTCGATCCTGTCCATCAGGTGATCCTGTCAAATCCCCAATGTCGCTGTCTGTCCTCAATCTCCCTCAGTGGCGACACCGTCCAGTTCAATTCCCGCAATCTGTAATTTCTGAACCATGTCCTTGCGATCCGCAGAACGGTGCAGGGCCTCGGCGGGCGCGACACGATCGTCGATGACCAGCTTGACCAGTGAGTCGTTGAGCAGCTGCATGCCTTCTCGCGCGCCCGTCTGCATCGCGGAGGGGATCTGGTAGGTCTTGCCCTCGCGAATCAGGTTGGCCACGGCGCCGGTGACGATCAGGATCTCCATGGCGGCGACCCGGCCCTTGCCGCCCTTCATCCGGCACAGCGTCTGGGCGACGACGCCCTTGAGGCTCGACGCCAGCATCGTGCGGATCTGCTGCTGCCGGTCGGCGGGGAACTGGTCGATGATGCGATCCACAGTAGACGCTGCCGTCGTCGTGTGCAGCGTGCCGAAGACCAGGTGCCCGGTCTCGGCCGTCTCGATGGCGATATGCGTTGTTTCCAGGTCGCGCATCTCGCCCACGAGGACGATATCCGGATCCTCACGCAACGCGGCGCGCAGCGCTTTGGAGAACGACTCGGTGTGGTCGTTGACCTCGCGCTGGTTGACCAGGCAATTCTTGTTGTCGTGAACGAACTCGATCGGGTCCTCAATCGTGATGATGTGATCCTTGCGGGCCTCGTTGATCAGGTCGATCATCGCCGTCAGCGTCGTGCTCTTGCCCGACCCGGTCGGTCCGGTGACCAGCACCAGGCCCTTGCTCAGCGTGCAGAAGTTCCGGATCGCCTCCGGCAGAGCAAGCTGCTCGGCGGTCATAAAATCGTTGGGGATGATGCGGAAGACCGCGCCGGGGCCCTTGCGGTCCCGGAAGGCGTTGCATCGGAATCGGGCCACGCCCTCCAGTTCGTAGGAAAAGTCCGCGTCGCCGGTCTGCTCGAACTGGCTGTGCACACGCTGCGGCATGATCTCAGCAAGCATCTGCTCGATCTGATCCGGCGGCAGCGGCGGCACTTTCAACTGTGTCATGGACCCGTGCAGGCGGATCGAAGGCGCAGCGCCGGCCGAGACGTGCAGGTCCGAGCCCCCGTGCTTATGCAGCGCGCCGAAAAATTTGTCCAGCTCAGCCATTCCTGCTGCTCTTGAAACCCACAACCCGAGGCAAGTCGACCGCCGCCGACAGATCCGGCATTCTACTGTGGAAAACCCGACAGGAAAAGATTGATCCACGAACCGAATCGGGGTCACGGCCCGCGGCGCATGCAGATCTGACCGTACCGGATAGAATACACGCACTCGAGAGCGATGCCGGTGGCCAGACCATAGAGAGAGGAAGCCACGAATGGATCGAAGGCGCAACTTCTGGGTGGGCGCCGTATCGGCGGTTCATGTCCTGTTGGTGCCGGTGATCGCCACCGGCGAGTTCATTGCTCCTCAAAGCGTCATCAAGGACCACGCGCCGACGCAAAACAAGGCCGGTGACGAGGGTCCGTTGCTGACGGGTGACACGACCGAAGTCGTCGTGCTGCTGCGGCCCACAACGGACGTGGCGCGATTCGCTCAAGCGCACGGTCTGACGGTCGTTCGCAGCCTCAGGAGCAACCCCGACGGCTACGTGCTGAAAGCCGACTCCGCGGCGGCCGCGCGAGGGTCACTGCAGATGCTTGCCGGCGACGCCCGAGTTCGATTCGGCGGCCTTAACGAGCGGCGCGGCTACGTGCGGACGGCCTTCGTGCCCGACGATCCCTATTCCCACAAGGACACCCCTTCCGCAGGTTTCCCCGGCCAGTGGCATCTGATCAACGAGCACGGCGGCCCCGACGCGGGCGTTCAGGGCGCGTGGAACCGTGATCAGACCGGCCTCGGCGTGATCGTCGGCGTGGTGGATGACGGTCTCGAAGTGGCCCACGAAGACCTCAGTCCCAACTACGTCGCAGCCGACAGCTTCGACTTCGGCCAGAACGACACCGACCCGAGCCCGGTGTTTTCTGCCGACAGGCACGGTACGGCGGTGTCCGGCGTTGCCGCCTCGCGCGGCGGCAATGCGATCGGCACGACGGGCGCCGCACCCGACAGCGGGCTGGCGGGCTTGCGCATCGACTTCCCCAACCAGACCGCCGCCATGTTCGCAGACGCCACCATGTATCACAGCAGCGGCGGCAACACGAACATCCGCGTGAAGAACCACAGCTACGGCATACCCGCTCCGTATGTGACATCGGCGCTCGAGAAAAACGTCCTGGCCGTGTCGGCCGCTTCCGGCACGATCCACGTCTTCGCCGCCGGCAACGAGCGTGGCGAAACCGGCGAAGACAGCAACAAGCAGGACAACCTGACCGGCGCCGACGCGAACGTGCCGTCGCGGCTCTGGGCAGCGACGGCACGTTCGCGTCCTACAGCAATTTCGGCGCCAACGTGTTTGTCACGGCACCGTCGAGTTCGTCAAGCTTCAGCGCCTTCGAAATCACCACGACCGACCGGATCGGCGGCGCCGGCTACAACACAGTTGCCTCCGGCAGCGACGGCGACAGCTTCCCCGACCTGAACTACACCAGCACGTTCGGCGGCACTTCTTCGGCCTCGCCTCTGGTCGCCGGCGTCATGGCACTGGGCGCCGCGGAACAACCCAATCTCGACGTCCGCTTCGCCAGGCACCTGCTCGTGAGGACCAAGACATCGTCGACCCCGCCGACGCTACCCTCACGAGCGACGAGGGCTGGACGACGAACGCTGCCGGCCATTCGTTCAACCAGAACTACGGCTTCGGCCTGATCGACGCGGACGAGTTCACCGAGATAGCGACGCAGTTCAGCGACGTGACGCCGCTGGCCACCGAAAGCACCGGCACCATTTTCGTGGGCGCGGCCATCCCCGAGAAAACCTGAATGGAATCGATCGCACGTTCGACCTGTTCGACAGCACACCGCTGGAGGAGATGCTCGTCACGCTGGACATCACGCACACCTACCGCGGAGACCTCGAAGCGATCCTCACCTCGCCGCTGGGAACGCAGAGCCGGCTGATGTTCCGCAACATCAACGACTTCACGAACAATCTCGATTGGACCTTCCTGACCAACGCGTTCTGGGGCGAGATTCCCCTGGAGGAGTGGACGCTCAAGGTGCGCGACGTCTTTGCCATCGACCTTGGAACGTGGAACGACTTCTCCGTCACGGCGCGCATGGGCGACCTGGTTGCGATTCCAGAGCCCGGGACCGTGGGGGTGCTGGGGCTCGGTGTTCTGTTGATCTCTCTGCGGCGCATTCGTGGCCGGCAGGAGCTGCCAGAGATCCGCTCAGGCGTGTAAACGGGTACAATTCCCATCGATTTTTCGGCATTTCTCTTGACAGGTCACGGAAATTTCGGACAATATCCGGTGCCCGGATGTGAAGAGAAGAGTCAGAGACCGCCATGTCGTTCGTACCGCCTTATCGCGTGTCTGTGAGGGTGTTCGCCTGTCATGTTGCGGCGACTGTGATGGCCGTGTCACTTTGCGCCACCTCGTACGCCACGATCATTCTTTCCAACGTCAACGTCGCGGGCGGTTTAGAGCAGCGAGATTACAGAGCGTCGATCCAAACCGCGTCAGCTTCATCGACGCACGGGATTGTCTACGACATCGGCCGCCCGACGACTCAATCCCCGTGTCATCAAACGCCCGAAGGATTGTTACACATACATGACCCAATCGCGTCAAAAGCTGCGACAAGACCTTGGAATCAAACACGTTGCAGCTTAAGTTCACGGCGTTCACTCCCGACCCCTTTTATTGGGCGGAGGCGACACATGGACGAAACGCACGACACGTCGTCTTGGCATGGAATCCACCTTGCGTTCGCGCGGGATACCCAGGAAGTCTCGCGTTCCTAAAGGGGCATGACGCGGGCGGCGACAAGAAAGAGGACGCAGCTCTTTTTTCTTGACGAAATCCGTTTTGAGACGTACCTTGCCTCCAACTGGTGGACGACCCCTGTAACCCCTTTTCGCAACAGAAGGAAAGCGACATCGCCATGGCCACGAACACGCCCTGGAAGACGGACAACTGGTTTGTCGGTGAGTGGAATTACCTCGAAGAGGTCACGAAGGGCTTCACGCCGCCCAAGCAGGTCAGGATCCACGACATCACGCTGCGCGACGGCGAGCAGCAGGCGGGCGTAACCTTCACCAAGGACGACAAGATTCGCATCGCCGAGAAGCTCGCCGAGGTCGGCGTCCACCGGATCGAGGCGGGGATGCCCGCGGTGTCGCCCAACGACGAGGCGGCCATCCGGGAGATCGTGAAGCGCAAACTGGGGCCGGAGATTTTCTCCTTCGCTCGCTGCATGGCGGAAGACGTCAAGCGGTCGGCCGACTGCGGCGTCGATGGCGTGTGCCTGGAAATCCCGTCGAGCGGGCACCTGATTGAACGCGCGTACAAGTGGCCGCTGGACAAGGCCGTGGACTTGTCGATCCAGGCGACGCTCGCCGCCAAGGAAGCGGGGCTGTACACCGTCTTCTTCACGATCGACGCGACCCGGGCGGACATGACGTGGCTGCTCAACCTTGTGGAAAAGGTCGCGACGGAAGGTCACATGGACGCGCTGGCGCTCGTGGACACGTTCGGTGTGCTTTCACCGCACGGCGCGAGCTACTTCACGCGCAAGGTCAAGGAACGGATCAAGAAGCCCCTGGAGATCCACTTCCACGCCGACTTCGGCATGGCCGTCGCCAACACGATCATGGCCGTCGTGGGTGGAGCCGAGGTGATCCACTCGACGGTCACGGGCATCGGCGAACGGGCCGGCAACACGCCCATGGAAGAGACGGTCATGGCGCTGCTGACCCTCTACGGCATCGACGTGGGGATCAAGTACGACAAGCTCAACGAGCTATCCAAGATGGTGATCGACATGTCCGGGACGAAGATCGCCGACAACAGGCCCTTCATCGGAGACGGGGCCTACGACATCGAGTCCGGCATCATCACCAGTTGGTTCCGCAACACCTTCGAGCAGTATCCGACGCAGATCTACCCGGTCCGCCCCGATTTCGTCGGGCACCGGGCGCCGCAGATCCTCATGGGCAAGAAGAGCGGCATCGACAATGTCGCGATATGGGCCGAGAGGGCCGGCATCAGCCTCGACGCCGACGAGACCATGGACGCACTGATACAGATCAAGCAACTGGCCCACGATCAGAAGCGGCCGCTGACCGAAGACGAGTTCAAGACAATCGCACTGGCCGTCAAGGACAAGAAAGTTAGTACCGTCTGATGTGAAGTTTCGGGCGGGCGCGGATCAGCGATTCGACGCCGTCGTCGGTCACCGAAGTGTCGTAGAGATTCAGGTATTTCAGCTTCTCGAGGCGCTGAAGGGGAGCCACGCCCGCATCCGTCACGCACACGCGGCCGCGGACCCACGCGCCGCTCACGTCGAGGTGCTCCAGTTCGGTCATCGTCGCCAGATCGGCCAGCCCCTCTTCGTGCACGCCGGTTCCCGAC
>CAUZBA010000118.1:0-8677 GCA_963577635.1 Phycisphaerae bacterium | reverse complement strand
GGACTGCCGCCGTCTTACGTCTCGTTCTTGCCCTCGTTCGAGTCGGTCAGCGTCAGGATGGCCGTGCGCTTTGCGGGGGCCAGGCGGGCCAGGGCTGCGACGTGCGCGACGACAGCGGGTCGGTCGGCTTCGGGCAGCGCGGCTAGGGCGTCGGCGAGTGCGGCTAGATCGGGGCCGTTCTGCGCTGCGTTGGTGGCACTATTGGTGGCAGTTGATGAGTCGCCGCTGCAAGTCCCGTTGTTGTCGCTGCTTCTGGAACGCTCTGACGGATTGCAAATCCGTTGGGCTTGTCCCGTCGTGGGTTCGAATCCCACCGCGGCCTTTTGATTGCATGCTTTGGCACGTCAGGATTTTTTTCTGACGTTCACATTTCGGCGGCGATCTCTCGATAGCGATCATTGCGGATGTAGAGCCGGTCGTCGGTGAAGTCGCGGCTCAGGGTGTAGTTCTCGCGGATGAACGCCGCGAGTTCGGGAAAGATATGGTGACCGTGCAGTTTCCGGCTGGTGAATTCGTGCGACAGGGGACCGGTAGCGTCGACGAAGAAGGCCGGCATCGTGCGTTTGAATTCTTCCAGGGCGGTGCGGCGAAAATAGTCGCGGAGGGGGACGTCACGGATCTGGTTTTCGGGGCAGGCGGAGCGCGTTCCCATGGGCAGTTGGGTTTCGACGTGGTAGTCGGCGCGCCAGCCCCAGACGGTGAGGCGGTCGCCGGGTTTCTTGGCCCTGTTGATTTGCCTGGAGGACAGCGGCGGCAGCAGGCTCCTTCTGCCCTCGACGATGTTGCCGACGGCGCGGTCGAGTGTGAAGTAAAAATCGTCAAACGTATGGAACAGCGGGCGGAAGCAGAAGACCGCGAGCGGTAGCACGAGGCAGGCGACGCCGATCCAGGCTCCCCACGAAACGTGCGACCGGCATGGTGTCGCCGACTCCGTCGCCGACAACCCTTGAGCCCGTTTCGGGTCGGCCATGAGAATGCCGCAGAGGAGGCAGGCGGGGAACACCGTCAGGAGCAGGTAGTGAGGGAAGCTGCGGCCCGGCGCGATGACGGCCCACCAAGACGCGGCGTAGAGGACTACGGAAAACAACAGTGGCCACAAGGCGCGCAGTTGCCCGCGGCCGCGGGCAACTGCGCGGACAACGAGGCAGACGAGAATGAACGCGGCGGTTGCGGAAAAGAATATGTCGTAGTTGAGTTGATTGAGGTTCAAGCCCGCTGGAGAGGATTCTGAGACGTAATCGCGGAAGAGTTTGCCGACCGGCTCACCGAGCACCTTGTAGTGATAGTTGTGGACGAGGTAAACGTGCCAGAAATAGCTGAATTGACCTCGCAGTGCGTAGAGGCCGAGGAGGATGGCGGGAACGGACAGACCCCCCGCGGTGAGCAGGGCGGCGCGGCGCGTCTTTTCCCTGCGGGCAACTGCCGGACTGGTGGCGATGGCTCCGAACGCCATGGCAGTGACGGCCAGGCCAACGATGGTCGGCTGAAGTTTGGCGAACGGGATGGCGCCCATGAGCAGGCCGCTCAGGTAGGCACGCAGGCCAGGGCGCTTTCCATCGACGTCGCGCAGACCGAGAACGAGCAGGGACCCGAAGGCGATCAGAGGCAGCGCGGGGTGTTCGCTGGAATAGTGAAGCAAATCGGGTTTGTGGCTGGTCGCGAAACACAGGATGGCCGACAGCGTGGCGATGCGCGCAGGCATTTCACCGGACACCTTTTTCACCGCGAGGTAGAGCGCGACGCCTGAGACCCAGAGAAGCGCCAGGCCCATGAAACGCGCGCTGGCGTAGTTGATTTCGAATCCGAGCAGGTGGGGCACGAGCAGGAAGTACGTCCACAACACTCCGGTGGAACCGCTTTGCACTTCGCCGTAGAAGGTCACGGATTCGACGAGCCCGGCGTTGGCGATCGTGATAGCCTGGGCGATGACCTGGGGTTCATCGGGTCCGAGTTCGGCCGGCACGAGCAGTGCGAGCCAGCGGAATGCAAACAGGAGCAGGCCGAGCATCCCGAGGTAGAGCCAGGGGCTGCAGAGAATGGTCCCGGCCAAGGCGGGGCGCTTCTCGCGACGGCGGACGATGAGAGGGACAAAGGTGATTGCGAGGGTTGCGGCCAGGGCGATCCATGCAGCCGGCCAGTAGCGCCCCGGTGAATCCATCCAGGCTGCGAAGTTGTCGATGGCGGTCGCGAGATTCAAAATTAATTCATTACTGCCGCGAGTAGACGCGGATTACGTGTTTGGTCCGGCCAATCCTGGCTTCATACACCTTCTCGTAATTTCCGGCGATGAACGCGGCGAGCCGCGGAAACACCTCGTGCCCGTGCGCCGGCAGCATGACGTACGGCGCGAACGATCCGCCGTCCATCATCAGGTATGGCGAATCCGTGTCCACGAACACTTTCGGCCTCGTCGCCTTCAGGTCATTCAAGAACCGTTCGCGATAGTATTCCTGGCGCGACGACGGCAGTATCTGCATTTGCGTGATCGCGTCCCGCGTGCCCGGGGCGAGTCCCGTGTCCACATGGAGACTCGGCGTCAATCCCCAGACCGTCAGTCGGTCGCCCGGATTCGAAACCTGTCGAATGGCCCGCACCAGCGGATCCGAAGGAGGTTCGCGGTAGGCGGGCAGATTCCCGATGTGCGGGTGACCCGGCACCACTGCCACCAGCTGACTCAACTGCACCGCCAGTACCGGGGCGATGAGCAGCCACGGTGAAATCCCTGCTGCCCGCGACTCGGTCGCCCCATCGGGCGCCTGTTTTCGGGTCGCCGCGGTCAACAGCCCCAGACAAAGACAGATCGGATGCACCAGGAAGAGAAAATAGTGGGGGTGATGCTTCCCCGACCATAGCACGCAGAATAACGCCACACCTATATAAACGAACGTCCACACCGCAGGGATGCGCCACAGCCGCCGACGTTTCCACGCGACCCCGAGTAATACCATTCCTGCCACCGCGCCGGCAATGACCAGTGCGATCACCTGCCGGTCTTCCCACAACAGACCGCTCAACGATCCACCCGCGTGACCGATCTGCTTGTACGTCGTCAACTGCCCCACGTAGGAAATCCAGAAATCCGCCAGCGCCCGTCCATTCAACACCAGAAAAAAAAACAGCACCGGCACGCTTGCCCCCGCCATCGCCCATGCGGCCAGCTCGCAAGCCGGTGTTCTGTCGCGGCCTGCTCGCTTTGTTTTTCCGATCAAGATCGTCAAAAGCAGTATTCCCCCCAATGCGCCGATCGGTGTCGCCTGCAGCTTCGCGAAAGGCACGGCGCCGAACAGCACCGCCGCCGGGATGAGCGACTTCATCGTGGCAGCGTCGCCATGGGCCAGGCGGGCGGCGAAATAGAATCCACCGCTGATGAGCATCACCGGCACGTGCTCGCTCGTGTAATGCAGGAAGCTGATGCTTGTGACGAACAGGTAGAAGAACGCGAGAGGCAGCACCGCGACCCGCGCAATCGCTTCACCTGAGATTCTCCTGAATGTTCCATAGGTGAAGCAGAACGTCGCAAAGACGCAGATCAGCCCCATGAGCCGGATTGACATCCAGCTGATCCCCCACCCCAGGATGCCGGGCACCATCAGCCACCAGGAATTCAGTGGTCCGCTCGTCGTTCCGTCTACGGAACGCCACGGAACGAAGTCGGTGAAGTACTTGATCGCCTGCGCGCCCATCTGCGCTTCGTCATGGTCGAGCAGCCACGGGAAGAAAAGCGCCGGCCATCGGAATGCCAGGATCGCGAGGGCTCCAAGAATGACGAACGTGATGGGTTGTCGCAGGAGGTGCAACGCCGTGCCGGGCAGGCGGCCGCTCGCCCTTTCCTGAAACGCCGGCGCACAGGCGGACGCCAGCAGCGCCCCCAGGGACACGAAGCAAAGCGTCCAGAAACGCGGCGGAGCAGCGTCAAGCCATAACAGGAAACTCATGTCATCCGCGGGGAGGGCCGGGCTCGGTTGCGCCGGGCTCGACCGGTTTGCGGAACACGAACTCGATTTCCTCGAATCCTCCAACGTAGTAACACCAGATCCGTGAGCATAAGAGCGGCCCCAGGTTGGCCAGCGTATCGATCAGGATTCCGAAGGTTTTGCTCAAGAGGTAAAGGGGCCGATTCAGGACGGTACGCTTCAGATAGGGCTGGGCGAACCAGTGGAGCTTCACGCTCATGCACTCGAAATGGGCCCCGGAATAACCGCCCGGAAACGCCGGATTGAAATAGTACGGGAACGTCGCGTCGAAACCCCGTCGATGTTCAGGATGCGAGAATCCACGGGAACAGTGGGGAACGCGCAGAACAAGCGTGCCGCCGGGTGCCAGCAGCCGATGCAGTTCACGCATCACCACAAAGACCTTCGACAGGTGTTCGACGACATGGTCGGCCTCGATCAGATGAAACTGATGATTCTCGAAGGGATAGGGTGTCACGTCGAGATCGTGCACGACATCAACGCCCGATTCATCGATCCAATCCACATTGACATAGCCGGACTTCGGATACCGACCGCAACCAAGATTGAGTTTCGTGGGCATCGATTCCACGGCCTCCAGCATACTCGGCAACGCCTTCGACTGAAAAATGCCGCTCTAGGTGAGAATCATGAACTCGCGGATGACCATCACCCACAGAAGTTGCAGGACACCGAGTGTCATGAGCATGACGTGGCGGCCTTTCGCGTTCGGAAATGCTTTGTCCAGATACCCGATCGCCGCAATGAGAACTGCCGGCATCAGCGGCAGCCCGAGTCGGCAGGCCTCGTAATCCATTAGTCCGGACACCGTCAGGAACAGCAGCGCCCCCACCGTGCCGAGGAGAAACAGGTCGAGCCGGTTGATCCTTGCCCACCGGGTGAACACCTCTGACCACGGGGCGAACACCCTCTTAAACGCGCCAATGGTCTGAAGGACGGCCAAGGCAAAGGCGATAAGGCCACAGGACACCCTCTTCAGCGCGCCAAAGGTCTGAACAACGCCCAGGGTGAAGGCGGCCAGGCCGCAGGAAAGGGCCAACTCATACTGATTGAAAAAGATGGCGCCGATATAGGGCTTGTGGAACCGGGTGGTTCGGTTGAACAGCCCGTGCCACTGGGCGGCGAGATTCGACAGGTTGATCCCCTTGCCGGCCGTCCCGGAAACCGCGAGAAAGTTTGCCACGTAATCGAATCCTGTGAACAGTTTGAGCAGCAGTAGCGGCACCGCGGCAGTGGCGACGATCGCCAGCATCGCCAGCACACAGCGCGGGATCAGTCGCGCGGTCGTGATCGTGTAATCCTCGTTCCGTGGCCATACCGCCAGGACAGCGCAGACGGGGATAAGAATCGTGAATAATGGCGTGAACCACAGGCCAAGCGCCAGAAGCAGTCCGACAAGCAGTGGACCGAGCCGGTAAGGCACCCGCCGTGACCAGACCGCCGCGAGGAGCAACACCGATGAAAGCAGTGGATAAAGCTGGTCGAAGGTCGGTCCCATCACGAGCAGGCCGGGATGGCATAGCCACGCGACGGCGACCCACAGCGCCTGCACCGCATCGCCGAGCAGCTCCCGAGCAAGATAGAAAATCGGGATCGCGGCGAGCGTGGATGCGCTAACGAGCAGCAGGTTGACGAGCATGACGACGATCGGGTAGGCCAGGCGCCGGGAAATCACCTCGTCGGCCGGCAACGCGCTGTCGGGGGGATGTGTAAAAACGGTTTCATCCTCGAGCACCGCCACCGCCACGTTCAATCCCGGGAACGCTTCGAGGGCACGATCACCGATCCGAAGGATCGAATCGGGCAAGGCCTCCACCGCGGTGATCACCACGCGCAGCAGCAGCACGCTGCCCGGCGGCTTGTTGTGGGGATGGATATGAAAGGAGCGTGTTGCCTCGTCATAGTTGGCAAGCAACCAGCCCACGTCATGTACGGCGTACGCGTCGTTTAGGTACCCCCCCGTGTACGTGTTGATGATCCGAAAGCCGGATGCCTCGAGCCCCGTCGCGGGCAACGGTCCCACCTTCCAGTCCGCCTCCCAGTGGAGCCACGCGGCAGTGCGCAGACGCTGAACCTGGAACTGCAGTGCCAGGCCGGCGAGCAGCAGACCCGCAATGAGTAGAACGGATCGCAGGCGACCGACCGGTGCCGCGTCGGCCTGGAACAAGGCACGCACCTTCGAGGCCAGCCAGAACAGCATCGCCGCCACGACCGCCGTGGCCCAGTTCAGGCCGAGGCTGTGATGGCGTACAAACTCCAGCATGTCGCCGGGGATGCCGTTGAACAGCGGCGCGTTGCAGGCGATCGCCACAAGCATGGCGACGCTCAGGAGAATCAGGGCATATACGAATGTCTTCCGCAGAATATCGCTCCTTCTACTGCGAATGCATGATGATGTATCGGATCATCGAATCCATCGGCGCCAGGGTGTGAGGGGGCGCGATGTTGGACCAACCGCCCTCACCCGAACCCACGGGGGGAGAGGGAGCCTGCTCGGCGTCACTTCCACAGGCTGAAGCCGCCGTCGACGACCAGGTTGTGGCCGGTGACGTTATCCGAAGCGGGCGAGGCCAGAAACAGCGCGGCGCCCTTGATGTCGATGCCCATGCGCCCCCAGCGGCCGAGCATGTTTGCATCCGCGAATTCCTCGGCGAACTTCTTCGGCAGGTTTCCGGGTTTTTCGAACCCGCCGGGGGAGATGGCGTTCACGTACACGCCCTTGGGTGTCATGGCGCCAGCCAGATCGCGTGTCAGGCCGAGAACGCCGGCCTTCGCCGCCGCGTAATCGACCGGCTGGCCCGCCATGTCGCTGCGCTCGTACATGCGCCGATCGCGACCGATCAACGCGGCGGCCGACGCGATGTTGACGATTTTTCCGTAACCGGCCTCGACCATCGTGCGGCTGACTTCCTTGCAGCAGAACAGCACGCCCGTCAGATTGGTCGCGATCATGTTCTGCTCGTCCTGCGGCGAACGCTCGTGGATCCGCCCCGGGCTGTCGCCGACGCCGCCGCCGGCGTTATTCACCAGGATGTCGATCCGGCCCTTCCACGCCGCGGCCCGCTTCGCCATGTCGGCGACCTGCTCGTGGAAGCGCTGGTCCATGGTCAGCCCCAGCGTGTCGACGCCGTACTTCTTGTGGATCTCGTCCGCCGCTTTTTGCGCGCGGGCCTGGTCGCGGGAGGTCACGATGACGTGGCAACCCGCTTCGGCCAGGGCGCACGCGATGTCGTTACCAAGCCACGCGTGCCCGCCGGTCACGATGCCCACGCGACCGTCGAGTCGAAACATCTCGAGTACGTTCATGATCATTTCAGGTCAAGCGTTGACCGAAACGCGCACCTCGAACTCCTGCGCGTTGAGCATTCTGCGGGCCATGCCGACACGATTGACGAGGCGCACGGACAATTCGTTGTCACCGAATTTCGCGGGCGGCGCATCGAGCGGCACGCGGAAGTGGATATAGGGTCCCAGCGACCGACCTTGATCGGGCGACTGGCCGACGTGCCATTCGGATTCGATTCGTCCCGACGGGATCACCTCGCCGTTGATCCGGATCTCCAGCTCGTCGCTTTCGATCATGTAGGTTACCTTGAACTCGAGGATCGCCGAGAGCGCCTTGTCGGTCAGGTCTTCGGCCATGCGGAACGTGAAGGTGCCGTGCGGGTCGTCGGTGCTGCGATCGAGCGCGATCCGGTCGTTCTTGTAGGACCACGTCGGGGCCTGGCCCTCGGTGTCTCCGGACCAGAGCGGGTGATAGAGGTAATGCCGGTCGTTGCGGGCAAGCGACTCCTGCGACTTCAACTCGGCGAGGAAGCTCATCGCCTTGGGCCACATATCGGCCGGTCCCGGGTAGTTGGGGCTGAGCATTCCCGCCCAGTGGTACTGGAAGTTGTAGGGCGAGATGCCGTGTGCCCCGAAGGCGTAGAAGTTCCGGGCCGCGGCGCGATACTCCTCGAGGCCCATCAGGCTGTTGGGGTTCCGCCAGGAGACGCCGGGGTGAATGCTCGGGTAGACCTTGCAGTCGGTGCCCTCGGCGAGGGTCACGAAGTCCTCGGTCCGTGAATTGAAATCGGTAAAGAAGAAGTCCGACGGGCAAATGTAATCCACCAGGCCTTCCTTGACCCACGCCGCGACGTCGTAGCCGAGGTTGACGCACTCGTCCATCGTCTGGGCGATCCTGACGCCCAGCGGCAGGCGGCCGCGACCGCGCTTCTGGGCGGCGGCGTCCAGAAGCTGGCGCGTGCGGCGCATGAAGTCGGTCAGGAGCTGGGCGTTGCCGGCGGCTTCCGACGCCTTGAACACGTGGAACCAGCGCGGCCAGTCGTACTCCAGGCCGTCCACGTCGTACCGGCTGAGCGCCTCTTCGACGAAGGCCAGGTGAGCGTCGCGCACGTACGGGTACTTGTAGTCGAGCGCTCCGGGGAACTCCTTCAATTCGCATTCGGGATGGGCGTCGATCATCTTCTGCACCGGCGGCCGGTAGGCTCTGCCGGAGCCGCTGCCCATGTGCCGATCGTTCATGCGGATGCCGGCGTAGAACGGGATGCCGTGCTTGCGACAGCGCGCCATGATCGTGTCGATCAGGTCGAGGCCCGCGTCGTCGAGAATGGTGAGCAGCTCGAACGGGCTGACGCTCTGGTCCCGACTCCTGATCGTCTGAGCCGAACGGCAGTCGGGGATCATCGTCTGCATGCCGGCGA